>NZ_JBSFPX010000108.1:0-24148 GCF_053588415.1 Mycobacterium sp. NPDC003449 | reverse complement strand
GCGCCGGCCGCCGCGGCGGCCGCGGTGTACCTCGACCGCGACCAGCTCAGCGCGGGCCACGCGGTGACCGTTCCCGCGTCCGATCCAAACGGGGTCGCCCATGTGTCGTGCGGACAGCCGATCCCGAACCAGTGGGCGATCATCGCCGACGGCGACGGCGGCGAGAAACCCGATCGCGAGGTCGGTGAGATCTGGCTGCACGGCAACAACATCGGTCGGGGCTACTTCGGCAGGCCGGACGAAACCGAGCGGATCTTCCGCAACAAACTGCAGACCCGGCCCGACACCGCCAGCCACGCCGAGGGTGTCCCGGAGAACGGGAGTTGGATGGCGACCGGCGACCTCGGTGTCTACATCGACGGCGAGCTGTACCTGACCGGCCGGATCAAGGACCTGATCGTCATCGACGGGCGCAACCACTATCCGACCGACATCGAGACCACGGTCAGCCTGTCGTCGCGGTCGGTGCGGTCCGGCTATGTCGCGGCCTTCTCGGTGCCCGGCGAGCGCGGCGAGGAACTGGTGATCGTCGCCGAACGTGCCGCGGGCGCCGGACGCGCGGAGCCGGGCCCGATCGTCGACGCCGTTCGGGCCGCGGTGTCGCGCCTGCATCAGGTCCGGGTCGCCGACGTCCGGATGGTCGCCGCCGGGGTCATCCCCCGCACCACGAGCGGCAAGCTGGCCCGCAACGCCTGCCGCAGCGAGTATCTGGCCGGCCACTTCGAGCGGTAGCGCGGGGCGAGCTGGCCGGCCACTGCCGCGTTCGTAACGCCACGGCGGCGACCGGCCGGATTTTCCGCCGCCACGTTACGAACGCGGAGCCGGCACGGTCACCGGCCCGTCGGGTACGGACGCCAGCCGTCCGGTAGTCAGCGCCAACTCCAATGCCCGTTCCAGCCGGGCATTGGGCCGTGGCATCAGTTTCCGGCCGCCGAACAGCCGGAACGCCTCATGCTTGAGTTCGTCGCGCCCGATTCCGCCGGCCTGCTCGGTCACCGCGATCATCGCGTTGCCGATCTCGACCAGCGAAACCTGATCCAGCGCACGACTGCGGCCGGGACCGGGCAGGCGCACCACGCGCCAGGTCGCGGGGTCGGCGTCGGGCGGCCAGTAGAACGCGACGTCAACATCTCCGACATCTCGCCGGAACTCGGCGGGCACGGCCCGTTCGATCGCCGCGCGGCGATCCTCGGTGACCCGGCGCAGCCCGTAGGCGCCCGCGACGAGCGTGGTCAGTCGGTCGCGGTGGATCGGCGCCTCGGCATCGACGATCGCGCGGATCAGCGTCGCCACCTCGCGCTGCGCCCACGGGTGCGACAGCTCGTCGAGCACACTCCGGTGCCCCACCTCCTGCGGTGGCCACTCACGGAACTCGCGAATGTTCGGGTGGTGCTTGGTCGTTGGCGACGCCGCGGGCGCAACGGGGCTGATGGTCATCGGATACTCCCTGATCTGTCCGGATCGCCCGCGGTTGCGAGCCGAACAGAATGACAGGGGGTACCGACAAGTGCGGGCGGTGGGACTCGAACCCACACGCTCTCTCGAGCACCGGCACCTAAAGCCGGCATGTCTTCCGTTCCATCACGCCCGCAAGAGTCCTGATCGTACCGCTGCTGTGAATGCCCAAACTTGTCGGAGTGCGGCGGTACGTTGCCAGCAACATCAGTTGAGAGGGCGCAACATGCGGTCTGCTGGCGAGTTCGACGAGGTACGCCGGCTCATCGCGGCCGGACTGAACGACTGCGCCATTGCGCGGGAAACAGGTATTCCACGTCCAACCGTGCGGGACTGGCGCTGTCGACCACCCGCGCGGTTACTGCAGCGCCGAGCATCATCCGAGTGCGGCACCGACCACGACTTTCCGACGCTGCCCGCGGCTGCCTATTCGTACCTATTCGGCCTATACCTCGGTGACGGCTGCATCTCCCGCAACCGCCGAGTTTGGCGCCTGCGGATCGTGCTGGACAAGAAGTATCCCGCCATCATTAATCGCTGCCAGGAAGCCATCGAGATACTGATGCCAGCTCAGCCCGTCGGATTCGTCCAGAAACCGGGATGCGTCGAAGTTTCTCTGTACTCCAAGCACTGGCCCTGCCTTTTCCCTCAGCATGGTCCGGGCAGGAAGCACAAGCGGCGCATCGCTCTTGAGCCCTGGCAGCAGGCGCTCGTGGACCGCGCCACCGAGGAGTTCATCACCGGGTTGATTCACAGCGATGGATGCCGGGTCGTCGCGAATGACCGCGGCGTGGCCAGCATCCGCTACCACTTCACGAACCGCTCAGACGACATCATCAACATTTTCACCGCCGCATTGGAGAGCCTCGGAATCCCGTGGACCCGGTCGACGAAGTACATCGTCTCGATCTACCGCAAGGCGGCCACCGCCCAGCTCGACACATTCGTCGGGCCCAAGGCCTGCGCGGTACCGTGGAGCGATGTCCACTACACGGCGTAGGAGACCGGCACTCATCCTGCTGGTGATCCTCGGCGCCGCCGGCTGCCTCGGCTTGGCCTGGTGGCAGTGGACCCGGTACGAGTCGGCCACCGGCACCTTCCAGAACCTGGGCTATGCCCTGCAGTGGCCGATGTTCGCCGGCTTCTGCTTCTACGCGTACTACAAGTTCGTCCGCTACGAAGAGGCCCCGCCGCCGCACCCGCACCATGACGAGGTGACCGAGATCCCCGCGGGCCTGCTCCCGGAACGGCCACGGCCCGCGACACCCGACCGCGACGACCGTGAGCTCACCGAGTACAACGCCTACCTGGCCGAGCTGGCCGGACCCGACGCCGAGCCGAAGATGGCCGAGCCCCGGAAGAAAGACAGGACCGACCGATGACGATCCCCGAGCCCAACGCCCCGGCCGAAGGCGAGGTCACCACCCCCAAGGAAACCGTCCGCAAAGCCCTGCTGGGTTACCGCGTGCTGGCCTGGACGACCGGCATCTGGCTGATCGCGCTCTGCTACGAGATGGTGCTCAAGTACATCGTCCGGGTCGACGATCCGCCGAGTTGGATCGGCATCGTGCACGGGTGGGTGTACTTCGTCTACCTGATGTTCACGGCCAATCTCGCGGTCAAGATCCGCTGGCCGATCGGCAAGACCATCGGCGTCCTTCTCGCGGGGACGATCCCGCTGCTGGGGATCATCGTCGAGCATTTCAACACCCAGGACATCAAGAAGCGTTTCGAGCTCTAGCCGGAGGCCAACTCGCGCAGCGCGGGCACCAGCAGTGTCAGCGCCCGCCCGCGGTGCGAGGCGGCGTCCTTCTCGGCGGGCGAGAGCTCGGCAGCGGTTCGGGTCGAGCCGGACGGCAGGAACACCGGGTCGTAGCCGAATCCGCCGTCGCCGTGGGGTTCACGCGTGACCGAGCCGGGCCACTCCCCGCGCACCACCGTCTGACCTGACCCCGAAACCAGCGCGCACGCCGACACGAATGCCGCGCCCCTGCGCTCGTCGGGCACATCGGCCAGCTGTCCCAGCAGCAGGGCGGTGTTGGCCGCGTCGTCGCCGTGCACCCCCGACCAGCGGGCCGACAGCACCCCGGGCATACCGTTGAGCGCCGCCACCGAGATCCCGGAATCGTCTGCCACACAAGCCAACCCGGATGCGGCATACCCGTCGCGGGCCTTGGCCAAGGCGTTCTCCTCGAAGGTCGCCCCGGTCTCGGGCGCCTCATCGAACGGCGCCACATCCGCCAGGGACACCAACTCCAACCCCGACACTCCGGCGGCGTCGAGCACCCGCCGCAATTCGGCCAGCTTCTTCGGGTTGCGGCTGGCTACCAGCAGGTCCGTCAACGCAGGTCCTCACCCGTCTTCTCGATGACCATCAGATACAGCGTGTCCGGTTCGGACTCGCTCCGCGGCCGGTACCACAGTCGGATATCGGCCTCGGGGACCTGGTGCATGCGGTACGTCCGCTCGACATCAATGGGTCGCGTCGGGTGCGGATCCAGCTCAGCCCGGAAATCGGGGCGGCCCATCCGAACGACCTCATGGTGGACCAGGTGTTGCTCATGGGGTGTGAGCGTCGCCATCGTGAAGACCGCATCCTCGACCAGCAACACAGCGGCGCCGTCGGCCCGCGAATCGTTGTACCGAGACAACGTTTCCCGGAGTGCGGTCGTGGCCGCATCCAGATCGACTCCGGCGACCAACTGTCCCCGGCCGATCTGCTTCTCGGCGCGACGCGCCCTGGCCGCCGGAACCTTGAGCAGGCCGAGGTCGACCAGTCGGTCGATTCGGGGATAGAACGCGGCGAGGACGAGCACTACGAAACCGACGAGAACGAAGAACCCTCCCGCGATCTCGTCGTTCTCCCCGCCGAAGAAGCCGCATATTCCGGCCACCAGCAACACCGCGCCCACACCGGCCAATATGAGTTGGCCGACCGGCCTACCGTCGGCCGGGTCACCGTCGGCCACGCGAGAGATGTTATCCGCCATAGCAGTCGGGTGAGCTCGACGCGTCAGCTTCCGAACGCCTTCTTCGTGGCCGGGCCCTCCGGCAGCACACCGGGATAGGGCAGTTCCAGCGCCTCCCGCTGCAGCACGAACAACTGCTCGCAGGCCCCGAGCGCCGCGTCGAGCAGCTTGTCGAGGGTGGAGCGCGGGAACGTCGCCCCCTCCCCGGTGCCCTGGATCTCCACCAGGGTCCCGGTGTCGGTGGCGACGACGTTCATGTCGACCTCGGCCCGGGAGTCCTCGGTGTAGGGCAGGTCCACCCGCACCCGCCCGTCGACCACACCGACCGAGACCGCCGCGATCGCGCACGACAACGGTCGCGGATCCGACAGCCGTCCCGCGGCGGACAGATACGTCACCGCATCGGCGAGGGCCACATAGGCCCCGGTGATGGCGGCGGTGCGGGTGCCGCCGTCGGCCTGCAGCACATCGCAGTCGATGGCGATGGTGTTCTCCCCCAGCGCGCCGAGGTCGATGCACGCCCGCAACGAGCGCCCAACCAGACGGCTGATCTCCTGGGTGCGCCCGCCGACCCGGCCCTTGACCGATTCGCGATCGGAACGGTCGTGGGTGGCGGCGGGCAGCATCGCGTATTCGGCGGTCAGCCAGCCCTGCCCGGATCCCTTACGCCAGCGGGGCACCCCTTCGGTGACCGATGCCGCGCACATGACGCGGGTCTGACCGAATTCGACGAGCACCGAGCCGGCCGGATGATTCGTGAAACCTCGGGTGATGACCACCGGGCGCAGTTCGTCGTCGAGGCGGCCGTCTTCTCGTCTGGACACCCGCCAACCCTATCGGTTGACGTCGAAGGTCTCGCCGCACACCACCGCGTGCACCGGACCGTCGAACTCCGCCTTTGCCTCGCTGATCACGTCCTCACGCGACGTCCACGGCGGAATGTGGGTCAGCAGCAACTCCCCCACGCCGGCCTCGGCGGCCGCCCGCCCGGCCTCGGTGCCCGAAAGGTGCAGTTGCGGCGGATGCGACGGGTCATGCGTCCAGGACGCCTCGCACAGGAACATGTCGGCGCCGCGGGCCAGGTCGACGAGGGCATCGCAGTACCCGGTGTCGCCGCTGTAGACCAGCGCCGCCCCGGACGGATCGGTGAACCGCATGCCGTAGGACTCGGTGGGGTGACACACCAGCCGGGGCGTGACGCTCAGGGCGCCCATCTCGACGGCCCGGCCGTCCTCCCAGCTGCGCACCTCGAAGATGTCGGTGAAATCGTCGATCTCACCGCCCTCCGGGGAGGACGCCGCACCGAGCCGGGCCCAGGTGTTGGCGGGCCCGTACATCACGCCGCGCTCGGCCGCCGGGACCGGGTGATAGCGCCGCCACACGAACAAACCCGGCAGGTCCAGGCAGTGATCGGCATGCAGATGCGACAGCAGCACGTTGACCGAATTCGGGTCGGCGTAGCGCTGCAGCGCCCCCAGCACACCGCCGCCGAAGTCGACCACCATCGGGACTGTTCCCGGTGCGGTGACGAGATAACCGGAGGCTGGCGAATCTGGGCCGACAACGCTGCCGGAGCATCCCAGTACGGTCAATCGCACAATGTCCAGCTTGCCATGTCCCCCGTCGGGATGGCCAAGACATCACCGCTTTGGGCGACGGAGATCATGTTCGGGCGCCGGCGTGACGCCGCACCGGACGCACACCGTCCAGGCTCGGCCCGAGGAACCGGGCGGCCAGTGCGGTGAACGCCTCCGGGTCGCCGGTCGCCTCGAACACCCGGCGCGCGGCGCCGGCACCCGACTCGTCGGGATGCGGCCTCAGCAAATCCAGCTCGGTCAGCACCCGGAGCAGGTCCTTGGCGGTCTCCTCGGCCGAGGACACCAGCGTGACGTTGTCGCCCATCGCCAGTTGGATCAGGCCGGAGAGCATCGGGTAGTGCGTGCAACCCAGCACCAGGGTGTCCACCTCGGCCCGCTGCAGCGGCTCAAGGTAGCCCTCCACCATGCCGAGGACCTGGCGCCCGCTGGTGACCCCGCGCTCGACGAAATCGACGAAGCGCGGGCAGGCCACCCCGATCACCTCGGTGTCACGGGCCGCGGCGAACGCATCCTGGTAGGCACCCGAGGCGATCGTCGCCGCCGTGCCGATCACGCCGATCCGCCCGGTGTGGGTGGCGGCGACCGCACGCCGCACCGCGGGCAGGATCACCTCGACCACCGGCACCGGCGAGTACCGTTCGCGGGCGTCGCGCAGGCACGCCGACGATGCGGTGTTGCAGGCGATCACCAACGCCTTGACCCCGCGCGCCACCAGATCGTCGCCGATGGCCAGCGAGTGCGCCCGGATCTGGGGCATGGTCAGCGGCCCGTACGGCCCGTTGCCGGTGTCGCCGACGTAGACGATGTCCTCGTCGGGAAGCTGGTCGATGATGGCGCGGGCCACGGTGAGCCCGCCGACCCCGGAATCGAATATCCCGATCGGCGCGATCTGGTCGGTCATGAGGTCAGGTACGGCTGGCTCCGTTTACGTGATTCCCTGGCTTTGCGTTCGGGCCGGGACAACAGATAGGCCGCGACGATGCCTGCCGCTGCCCCGCACAGGTGACCCTGCCACGACACCCCCGGCGTACCCGGCACCACGCCGAGCAGCACCCCGCCGTAGATGAAGGCGACGACGACGCCGACGACGATCTCCCACACCGTGCGGGTGAAGAACCCGAACACGATCAGGAAGGTCAGCCAGCCGAAGATCAGGCCGGACGCCCCGATGTGGTTGGTGACGCAGGGCACCCCGACGTACGGGCAGTGCGCGCCGACGTTGCCGATCAGCCATGTGCCGAACCCGCCGAGAATCCAGATGATCGCGGTGGCGCCGATGAACCGGCCCATCCCGGCCAGCGTCATCAGGAATCCGAGAACGAGCGCGGGCACGGTGTTGGCGATCAGGTGCGGCCAGCCGCCGTGCAGCAGCGGCGCCCACAGGATGCCCCACAGCCCGTCGGTCTGCAGCGGCCGGATGCCGTCCTGGTCCAGCCGGTGTCCCATTGTGGTGTCGATGAATTCGACGACGTACAACAGCGCGACGAAGGCGGCGATCGTGACGCCGCCGACCAGCCACGCCGGTCGCTTCCTCGGCTCGGGTGTGACCGGCAGGTTTACGCTCATTTCAAGCCCACAACTGCCCTTCCAGCGCGTCCTCCGCGTCATCCAGGCTACCGGCGTACGCGCCGGTCGACAGATACTTCCACCCGGCGTCGGCCACCACGAACGCGATGTCGGCGGGCTCACCGGCCTTGACCGCCTTGGCCGCCATGCCGAGCGCCGCGTGCAGCACCGCCCCGGTCGAGATGCCCGCGAAGATGCCCTCCCGAGTCACCAGATCGCGGGTGCGCCGCACGGCGTCGAACGATCCCACCGAGAACCGGGTGGTGAGCACGCCGGCGTCGTAGAGCTCGGGAATGAAGCCCTCGTCGATGTTGCGCAGCGCGTACACCCCTTCGCCGTAGCGGGGTTCGGCGGCGACGATCTGCACGCCCGGCACGTGTTCGCGCAGAAACCGCCCGGTGCCCATCAGGGTTCCGGTGGTGCCGAGCCCGGCCACGAAGTGGGTGATCTCGGGCAGGTCGGCGAGCAGTTCGGGCCCGGTGCCGTGATAGTGCGCATCGCTGTTGGCCGGGTTGCCGTACTGGTAGAGCATCACCCAGGACGGGTTCTCGGCGGCCAGCTCCTTGGCGGTCGCGACGGCCGTGTTGGAGCCGCCCTCGGCCGGGCTGAAGATGATCCGCGCGCCGTAGAGCTCGAGCAGCTGTCGGCGCTCGATCGAGGTGTTCTCCGGCATCACGCAGATCATGTTGTAGCCCTTGAGCAGGGCCGCCATCGCCAGCGAGATCCCGGTGTTGCCGCTGGTCGGTTCCAGGATGGTGGCGCCGGGCTCGAGCAGCCCGTCCCGTTCGGCCTGCTCGATCATCCGCAGCGCGGGGCGGTCCTTGATGGAACCGGTGGGGTTGCGGTCTTCGAGCTTCGCCCACAACCGCACGTGCGGCGCGTCGCCGTCATCCCACTTCGGCGACAGATTCTGCAGCCCCACCAGCGGTGTGCCGCCCAGCGCCTGCAGCAGCGAGTCGTATCTCATGCCGCGCAGCTCACCCGCCGGCGACGGCGGGCAGGATCGTCACGGAGTCACCGTCGGCGATCGCGGTGTCCAGGCCGCCGGAGAACCGGACGTCCTCGTCGTTGACGTAGATGTTGACGAAGCGGTGCAGCTTACCGTCATCCACCAACCGGTCCGAGATACCCGAGTAGTTGGCCTCGAGGTCGGTGATCACGGCCGCCAGGGTGTCCCCCGACGCGTTGACGCGCTTCTGACCGCCGGTGTGCGGACGCAGGATGGTCGGGATCGAAACGACGACGGAAATGCGGTCGGTCATGGTGGCCTCCTCAGGCGTACTGCTCGACGATGGTGACGGGTTCCTCGGTGACGACCCCGTCGAGGATGCGGTAGCTGCGCAGCTCGTGCCGGTCCGGGTCGCGGGTGGACACCAGCACGTAGTGCGCGCCGGGTTCCTGGGCATAGGAGATGTCGGTGCGGCTCGGGTAGGCCTCGGTCGCGGTGTGCGAGTGGTAGATGACGACGGGAGCCTCGTCGGCGTCGTCCATCTGGCGCCACACCTTGAGCTGTTCGGCCGAATCGAACCGGTAGAAGGTCGGGGACCGCTCGGCGTTGAGCATCGCGATGAACCGATCCGGTCGATCCGAACCCTCGGGCCCGGCGATCACCCCGCACGCCTCGTCGGGATGATCGGCCCTGGCGTGGGCAACCATGGCCTCGACCAGGTCACGGCGAATGACCAACACCTGCGAACACCTCTCTCCACTCCGGTCTGCCGACCGGTTACTCGAACGCTCCCGGCAACATGTCACGGTAGGTCGGTATTCCGGCGACCGATTCGGCGGCCAGCAACCCGACCAGGACCGCCCGGGCCAGACAGTCCGCCGCGGCCGCCCCGATCTCGGTGATCAGCCTGGTGTCGGGCGCCATCGCGACCGGTGTCCTCGGATCCGGCGGCACCGCGACCGCGCCGGTGGCCAGCGCGAACACCGTATCGCCGTCCAGCGGGGTGTGGCACGGCCGGATGGTGCGGGCCAACCCGTCGTGGGCGGCCACCGCGACCCGGCGGCACCCCGCGGGATCCAGTGCGGCATCGGTGGCCACCACCGCGATGGTGGTGTTGAGCGGGCTCAGCTCGGTCCGCAGGTCGGCGTAGCCGGCCACCTGATCGCCGGGCGGGGCGGTCAGGCCGAACTGGGCGGCGTGCTCACCCATCCAGGGCAGGCCGGTGGCCGGGTCGACGGCGTCGCCCGCGGCGTTGACCACCACCAGCGCGCCGACCGTGACCCCCGATTCCAGGGTCGTCGATGCGGTGCCGACGCCGCCCTTGAGCACGCCGACGCGGGCGCCGACGCCGGCGCCCACGGTGCCGATCGCGAACCGGGTGTCGGCCGCGGCCGCCGCGGCATAGCCGAATTCGGCGGTCGGCCGGTTGGCCCAGCCGCCCACCGGCAGATCGAAGACCACCGCGGCCGGAACGATCGGCACCACGCCGCCGTCCATCGCCACTCCGCGGCCGCGTTCCTCCAGCCAGGTCATCACGCCGTCGGCCGTGGCCAGTCCGTAGGCACTGCCACCGGTCAGCACGACCGCGTCCACATGGCGGACCGTGTTGATCGGGTCGAGCAGATCGGTCTCGCGGGTGCCCGGCGCGCCGCCGCGGCCGTCGACGGCGCCGACCGTTCCCGGTGGGGCGATGACGACGGTGCTGCCCGACGCCCAGCCCGACCCCAGGGTCACGTCGGGGTCGAGCCGGTGGTGGTGGCCGACCAGGATCCCGCCGACCTCGGTGATCGTGGCCACGCCTATTTACCCATCAGTCCCAGCACCAGGTACTCCTGCAGCACCGTCAGCCACTGGTAGACATCGATGTGTCCGGCCATCGGATGCTCGGGGGGCAACCGGTCCGGCCCCTCCGGCCCGATCTCGAGCATGGTGCCCAACGCCAGCCGGACATCGTTGACCGCATTGGCCCAGGCCTGCGCGTCGTCGGCACCGAGCTCGAACTTGCCGCCGCCGTCCGGAACGGTGTCGAGCACCCGTTGCGCCGCTTCACGTTTGGCGTCGATGATGGCCGGCTCGTGCAGGCCGCGCAATGCGCTGTTGAGGCTCTCCGCGGTGCCCGACCCGGCCGGGTGCTCGGTCTGCGGCCGGTAGAAGTCCGGCAGCAGACGCTTCATCGTGGCGTCCTCCGGCGGCTGCGGGTTACCGGTCTTCATCCCGGTGAGCGCCTCGAGTTCGTCTGTGGGACCCGATGATTCGCGTTCGTCGTACATCCCGAGCATCGAGGTGACCAGGCTGACCAGCAGCCCTGCCTCGTGCGCGGCCAGAGCCGAGCGAAAACGCGGACCGTCGATGGTCTCGATCCGCTTCCATTTACGCACCGTCGATCAGCGGTCCTGCTGGAGGGTGGCCCACAGCCCCGCGGCGTGCAATTTGGATACGTCGGTCTCCATCGATTCGCGGCTACCCGCCGACACCACAGCCTTTCCCTCGTTGTGCACCTGCAGCATCAGCTTGGTGGCGTGCGGCTCGCTGTAGCCGAACAGCTTCTGCAGGACATAGGTCACGTAGGTCATCAGGTTGACCGGATCGTCCCAGACGATGGTCACCCACGGGCTTTCGGTGGCCTCGACCGTGGCAGCGTCCCGTTCCTCGCGGGTCCCCGGGCGGGCCTTCGCCGGTGTAACCATGGGGCCACAATACCGGCGGGGTCCGTGATCGAGGAAACAGCCTTGAACAGGCTACGGTTGCTGCTGTGACGGTCGCGTTGCTCACCGACAAATACGAGCTGACCATGCTCGCCGCCGCGCTGCGCGACGACACCGCACAGCGCAGGACCACCTTCGAGGTCTTCGCGCGCCGGCTGCCGGACGGCCGTCGCTACGGTGTGGTCGCAGGCACCGGACGGTTCGTGGAAGCGTTGGCCGAGTTCAGGTTCGCCGACGACGACCTCGCGATGCTGTCCGATTTCCTGGACTCCGACACCCTGGACTTCCTGTCCGGTTACCGGTTCGGCGGGGACGTCGACGGTTACGCCGAAGGCGAGCTCTACTTTCCGGGTTCCCCCGTGCTCTCGGTGCACGGCAGCTTCGCCGAGTGCGTGGTGCTGGAGACCCTGGTGCTGTCGATCCTCAATCACGACACGGCGATCGCCTCGGCCGCGGCCAGGATGACCAGCGCCGCGCAGGGCAGGCCGATGATCGAGATGGGGTCGCGCCGCACCCACGAGCAGGCGGCGGTCGCCGCGGCCAGGGCGGCCTATCTGGCCGGCTTCGCCGGTACGTCCAATCTGCAGGCCCAGCGCAGGTACCGGGTCCCGACCCTGGGCACCGCGGCCCACGCCTACACGCTGCTGCACACCACCGGAGCAGGCGCCGACGAGCGGGCCGCGTTCCGCGGTCAGGTCGCCGCGCAGGGCACCGACACCACCCTGCTGGTCGACACCTACGACATCACCACGGGGGTGGCCAACGCGATCGCGGTGGCCGGCCCGCAGCTCGGATCGGTGCGCATCGACTCGGGCGATCTCGGCGTGCTGGCCCGCCAGGTGCGTCAGCAGCTCGATGAACTCGGCGCGACCGGCACCCGCATCGTGGTCTCGGGCGACCTCGACGAGTTCGCGATCGCGGCGCTGCGCGCCGAACCCGTCGACAGCTACGGTGTCGGCACCTCGGTGGTGACCGGATCGGGCGCACCGACCGCGGGCATGGTCTACAAGCTGGTCGAGGTCGACGGCATCCCGGTGGCCAAACGCAGCAGCCACAAGGAATCCCACGGCGGACGCAAGGAGGCGCTGCGCCTGGCCAAGGCCTCGGGCACGGTCGTCGAGGAAGTCGTCCACCCGCACGGCCGACCCCCGCGGACCCCGGCCGGCCTGACCGCCCGCCCGCTCACCGTGCCGCTGGTGTCGGCGGGCGTGCCGGTCCAGGGCCACCACCCGACCGATGACCTGCCCGCCGCGCGGAACCGGGTCGCCGCCGGGCTGCACAGCCTGCCGTGGGACGGCATCAAGCTGTCCCGCGGTGAACCCGCGATCAGCACCCGGCTGGTCGGGCCCGGCGACTAGAACCGCCCAGGCCCGATCCGCGGCGACGATACGACCCTAAGGAGCTCCCACGCTGGACCGTACAACCACCAATGTGGTGACCGAGCTGCTCGCCGCCGCGGTCGACGGGCTGGGCGGCAAACACCGCGGCGGCCAGGTCGAGATGGCCGAGGCCGTCGCGATCGCCTTCGAGTCGGGTGAGCATCTGGCCGTGCAGGCCGGGACCGGCACCGGCAAGTCACTGGCCTATCTGGTGCCCGCCATCTCCCGGGCGTTGCAGACCGAGCAACCGGTGGTGGTGTCGACGGCCACCATCGCGCTGCAACGCCAACTCGTCGACCGCGATCTGCCCCGTCTGGTGGACTCGCTGGCCAAGGCGCTGCCCCGCAAACCCACCTTCGCGCTGCTGAAGGGGCGGGGGAACTACCTGTGCCTGAACAAGATTCACAACGGTTCGACGGCCGAACCGGACGACCGCCCCCAGGACGAGCTGTTCTCACCGATGGCGGTGAGCGCGATGGGCCGCGACGTCGCCCGCCTGGTCGAATGGTCGTCGGACACCGAGACCGGGGACCGTGACGAGGTGGTCCCCGGTGTGCCGGACCGGTCGTGGGGGCAGGTCAGCGTGTCGGCGCGGGAGTGCATCGGAGTGTCGCGCTGCCCGTTCGGCACCGACTGTTTCGCCGAGCGCGCCAGGGAGAAGGCCGGCGCGGCCGATGTCGTCGTCACCAACCACGCGCTGCTGGCCATCGATGCTCTCTCGGATTTCGCGGTGCTGCCCGAATACGAGCTGCTGATCGTCGACGAGGCCCACGAACTGGCCGATCGGGTGACCGGGGTGGCCACCGCCGAGCTGTCGGCGACGTCGATGGGGGTGGCACATCGCCGGATGGCCCGGCTGGTGGAACCCGAACTCGCCCAACGGTTCGAGGCCGCCATCGCGACGTTGTCGTCGATGCTGCACGAGGTCGAACCCGGCCGCATCGACATCCTCGACGACGAGCTGGCGACCTATCTGACGGCGCTGCGCGACGCCGCCAACACCGCCAGGACCGCCATCGACACCTCACCGAACGACCCGAAGGCCGCCTCGGCCCGCACCGAGGCGGTCACCGCGCTGGGCGACGTCGCCGACACCGCCACCCGGGTTCTCACCTCGTTCGTCCCGCCCATCCCCGACCGGACCGATGTGGTGTGGGTGGATCGCGACGAGTCGAGAGGGACCGTACGGTCCACGCTGCGGGTGGCGCCGATGTCGGTGTCGGGCCTGTTGCGGACCCGGCTCTTCGCACACACCACCGCGGTGCTGACCTCGGCCACCCTCACCCTCGGGGGCAACTTCGAGGCGATGGCCCGCAACTGGGGACTGGCCGGCGCCGACGAGACCCCCGGGCCGGGCTGGCGCGGCATCGACGTCGGTTCCCCGTTCGAACACGCCAAGTCCGCAATCCTCTACGTCGCCAAGCACTTACCCGCACCCGGCCGCGACGGCACCGGCCCTGCAACGCTCGACGAGATCGAGGGTCTGGTCACCGCGGCCGGTGGGCGCACGCTCGGATTGTTCTCCTCGATGCGGGCGGCCAAGGCGGTCGCCGAGGTGATGCGGACCCGCCTGGACACGCCCGTGCTCTGTCAGGGCGAGGATACGACTTCGGCTCTTGTGCAACAGTTTTCCGAGGACGCCGAGACCTCGCTGTTCGGCACCCTCTCGCTGTGGCAGGGTGTCGACGTCCCCGGTCCGTCACTGTCGCTGGTGCTCATCGACCGGATACCGTTCCCCCGCCCCGACGATCCGCTGCTGACCGCGCGGCAACGGGCCATCACCGCGCACGGCGGCAACGGTTTCATGGCGGTCGCCGCCAGCCACGCCGCGCTGCTGCTGGCCCAGGGTGCCGGCCGGCTGCTGCGCCACACCGAGGACCGGGGTGTGGTCGCGGTGCTGGATTCCCGGCTGGCAACCGCCCGGTACGGCGGATTCCTGCGGGCCTCGCTGCCGCCGTTCTGGGCCACGACCGACCAGGAACGGGTGCGCCAGGCCCTGCGCAGGCTGCGCGGCGCGGGCTGATATCACGTCCCGGCGAGCGGGACGTCACTACGCTTGCAGCTACCTCCACTCTGCGCCGCCACGGCGCCCCGAGTGCACCGGAAGGCGGCGCACATGAGCCGACGGCCACTGTTGTTCGGCATGGCGATCGTGATGTGTGTGACAGCCGCCTGCTCGAGCGTGGTCGCCGGCCGGGCCGTCTCGGTGTTCGAGGATCCGTTCTCGGTCGCCGGGATGCCGGCCACCGACGGTCCGAGCGGTCTGCGCCGCGACGCCGCGGCACCGTCACGTGTGGTGCAGAACTCCGACGGCGGTGAGATCGACAGGTTGGCGGCCGGCGCGGTCAGCGATATCGAGGAGTTCTGGTCCACGGCCTACGGTGCGGCCTTCGACGGGGAGTTCCGACCGGTCAAGGCGCTGATCTCGTGGGATTCGGAGGGTTTGGACGCCCAGTTCTGCGGGATGGAGACCTACGGACTGGTCAACGCCGCGTTCTGCGCCCCCAACCGCACCATCGGCTGGGACCGCGGCGTGCTGCTTCCCGCGCTGCGCCGAGCAACGGCGATATGGGTGCGGTGATGGTGCTCGCCCACGAATACGGGCACGCCATCCAGCAACAGGCCGGCCTGGTGCGACGCGACACCCCGACCCTGGTGGGCGAACAGCAGGCCGACTGCCTGGCGGGCAGCTATCTGCGCTGGGTGGCCGAGGGGAACTCGCCCCGGTTCACCCTCGGCACCGCCGACGGGCTCAACAACCTGTTGGCCGCGGTGATCGGGTTCCGCGATCCGCTGATGTCGGAGGCCGATGCCCGGCACGGGGCCGACGAGCACGGGTCGGCGTTCGAACGGGTTTCGGCGTTCCAGTTCGGGTTCACCGACGGGGCGTCGGCGTGCGCGGCGATCGACGTCAAGGAGATCCAGCAGCGCCGGGGCAACCTTCCGGTGTTGCTGCCCGAGGACCAGAGCGGCGAGCTGCCCATCACCGAACAGTGGGTGCGCTCCATGGTCGAGGCGCTCAACATCCTCTTCGCACCGGCCCGGCCGCCGCGGCTGAGTTTCGCCGCCGACGCCGCGGCGACCTGCCCGAGCACGCAGCCGAGCCCACCGGTGTCCTACTGCCCCGACACCGACACCATCGTGGTCGACCTCGAGGAGCTGGACGTGTTGGGGGCGCGGCCCGACGAGGACGCCGTCGGCACCCTTGCGACGGGTGACAACACCGCCTATTCGGTGCTGATCTCGCGGTACATGCTGGCCCTGCAGCACCAGCGCGGCCTGGCCCTCGACAACGCCGAGGCGGCGCTGCGGACCGCATGCCTGACCGGGGTGGCGACCGCGAAGATGACCAGACCGGTCACCGTGCCCGGCGGGGACACCGTCCTGCTCACCGCCGGTGACGTCGACGAGGCGGTTTCGGGCATCCTCACCAACGGACTGGCGGCCAGCGATGTCGGCGGCGCGTCGGTGCCGTCCGGTTTCGCCCGGATCGACGCCTTCCGGCTCGGCATCCTCGGCGACCAGGAACGCTGCCTGCGCCGGTTCTCGTGACGGTCAGGTCGGCATCCGCAGCACGAACCCGGACTGCAGCGCCACCCAGGCGGCCCCGTCCGGGCCGATCGCCATACCGTGCGGCTCGCTGCCCGCGGGCAGGTCGATCGTCACGGCCTCGCCGTCCGCGGTGATCCGGGCCAGCTGATCGGCACCCCACAGGCTCACCCACACCCCGTCGTCGGGATCGGCGATGACGGCGTGCGGCTTACCCGGCAGGTCGAGTTCCTGGATGGCGTCGTCGAGCGGGATCCGCCCGACCTTGTCGGCGAGGATCTCGGTGAACCAGACCGCATCGTCGTGGGTGGCCGCGATACCCACCGGACCCGCTGCGGCCGTTGGCAATTCCCGTAGCGTCAGATCGCCGCCGGGCTCCAGCCTGCCGATTGCGTTGCGCTGATTGACGGTGAACCACAGCGCCCCGTCGGGACCGGTGGTGATCATCGAGGGCATGCCACCCACCACGCTCTCGCGGGTGATCTCACCGTCGGTTCCGATCCGGCCGATCTCGCCCGAGGTTATGGCGGTGAACCACAACGCCCCGTCCGGGCCCACGGTGATCCCGTAGGGATCGCTGCCCGGCGCCAACTCGAACTCATCCTGCTCACCGGCGGGTGTGATCCGGCCGATCCGGTCGTCGCCGTAACGGGTGAACCACAGCGCGTCGTCGGGGCCTGCGGTGATGATCGACGGTTTCGAGCCGTCGCCCACGTCGAACGTGGTGACCGTGTCGTCGGGCCCGACCCTGGCGATCGCGCCGGCATGGACCAGCGTCACCCACATCGCCCCGTCCGGACCCGCTGCCAGGGCGTACGGCCCGCCGTCGAGGCGTACCTTGCGCGCCCCGCTCACGCCAGCCGGACCAGGCCGAGCTCGTTGTCGGCGGCCAGCAACCGATGGTGCGGCAGGACCCGCACGGTGTAGCCCACCGGGCCCGCCACCGGCAACGGGGCGGTGGTCGAGAACACGTCGGCGCCGCCCTCGGCGCAGCCGGTGTGCGCCATCGGCACGGTCACCGGGTCGACGATGGTATCGGTCGCGTCGACCCGGCCCAGCACGGCCTGCACCACCACCTCACCGGGCGGCAGGCCGGCCAGTTCGACGGTCGCGGTCAGGGTCAGCTGCGAACCCAGCAACGGGGTGTCGGGCAGCCCGTAGCTGTCCACATCGGTGATCTGCACCTTGGGCCAGGCCTCGCTGACCCGGCGCCGGTAATCGGCCAGTTCGCGCGCCGCGGCGAACGGTTCGCCTCCCCCATTTTCCACGGTGCGGCGCAACGACTTTGCGGCGGGCAGATAGTACTGCTCGGTGTAGTCGCGCACCATCCGCGAGGCCAGCACCTTGGGACCGAGCACCTGCAGGGTGTGGCGCACCATCTCGACCCAGCGCACCGGCACCCCGTGCTCGTCCCGCTCGTAGAACTTGGGTGCGACCGCGCCCTCCAGCAGGTCGTAGAGGGCCGAGGCTTCCAGGTCGTCGCGGCGGGTCTCGTCGGCCAGGCCGTCGGCGGTGGGGATCTCCCAGCCGTTCTCGCCGTCGTACCACTCGTCCCACCAGCCGTCGCGGATCGACAGGTTCAGCCCGCCGTTGAGCGCGCTCTTCATGCCGGAGGTGCCACAGGCCTCCAGCGGACGCAGCGGGTTGTTCAGCCAGACGTCGCAGCCCCAGTACAGCAGCCGGGCCATGGACATGTCGTAGTCCGGAAGGAAGGCGATGCGGTGGCGCACCTCGGGGCGGTCGGCGAACCGCACCACCTGCTGGATGAGCGCCTTGCCACCCTCGTCGGCCGGGTGCGACTTGCCCGCCACGATCAGCTGAACCGGCCGCTGCCGGTCGAGCAGCAATTTCTCCAGCCGCTCCGGGTCGCGCAGCATCAGCGTCAGGCGTTTATAGGTCGGCACCCGCCTGGCGAACCCGATGGTCAGTACGGACGGATCGAAAGCCGTTGCGATCCAGCCCAACTCAGCCTCCGAGGCGCCCCGCTCCAGCCAGGACCGGCGTAGCCGCTCCCGGACGTCGCCGATCAGCGTCTCGCGCAGCTGGGACCGGATCCACCACAGGTGCCCCGGATCGACCTGCTGCAACCGCTGCCAGGTCTCGGCCTCGTTGAGCGACCCCAGATCGTCGCTGCCGATCAGCTCGCGGGCCAGCTCGACCCACTGCGGCGCCGCCCAGGTCGGCGCATGCACACCGTTGGTGATCGACCCGATCGGCACCTCGTCCGGATCGAATCCGGACCACAAGTCGCTGAACATCGACCGGCTGACCCGGCCGTGCAGCAGCGACACCCCGTTGGCCCGCTGCGCCATCCGCAGACCCATGTGGGCCATGTTGAATTTCGACGGATCCTCCTCGGCGCCGAAGGCCACCACGCGGTCCAGCGGCACCCCCGGCAGCAACCTCGAGTCGGCGGGACCATGGGCCGGGCTGCCGAAGTAGCGTTTGACCATCTCCACCGGGAACCGGTCGATACCGGCAGGCACCGGGGTGTGGGTGGTGAACACCGTCGAGGACCGCACCACGGCCAGTGCGGTGTCGAAATCCATCCCGACCGAGATCAGCTCACGGATCCGCTCCAGGCCGAGGAAACCGGCATGGCCCTCGTTCATGTGGAACACCTCGGGTGCCGCCAGCCCCTCGGCCTCGATGAACGCGCGGATGGCCCGCACCCCGCCGATACCGGCCAGGATCTCCTGTTTGATCCGGTGTTCCTGGTCGCCGCCGTAGAGCCGGTCGGTGACACCGCGCAGATCGTGTTCATTCTCCGGAATGTCAGAATCCAGCAGCAGCAAAGGAATTCGGCCGACCTGGGCGACCCACACCCCGGCCCGCAGGACCCGCGAATCGGGCATGGCCAACTCCACCAGCACCGGATCACCGGCCGCGTCGGTCAACAGCCGCAGCGGCAGGCCCTGCGGATCCAGCGACGGATAGTTCTCCCGCTGCCAGCCGTCGGCGGTCAGCGACTGCCGGAAGTAGCCGGACCGGTAGTACAGCCCCACGGCGATCAGCGGCAGGCCGAGGTCCGAGGCCGACTTCAGGTGATCGCCGGCCAGGATGCCGAGCCCGCCCGAATAGTTCGGCAACACCTCGGCGACACCGAACTCCATCGAGAAATAGGCGATGCCCTTGGGCATCTGCTGACCGCTCGCGGACTGTTGTTGATACCACAGCGGCCGGGTCAGGTAGTTGTCCAGATCGGCCGCCAGCCCGTCCAGACGGCCGAGGAAGGATTCGTCACCGGCCAGCTCGTCGAGGCGTTTGGGGCTGACGGCGCCGAGCAGCGCCACCGGATCCCCCGCCGTTTGACGCCACAGATCGGCGTCGATCACGGCGAAAAGATCCTGGGTCGGCTTATGCCAGGACCAGCGTACGTTGACGGACAGTCGTTCCAGCGCCGCCAGGCGCTCCGGCAGATGGGCGCGGACGGTGAACCTGCGGAGGGCTTTCACGCGACACAACCTTACTGACAAATCGCGTTCGCGCAGCGGAGCGCACCCGCGGCAGGCCGACAGCCACACACTTCGCCCGCGCGCGGTTCGCCCGCCCATTACGGTGGGTATGAGACACGACAAGGCAGTGGCACACATCGGTATCGGGCGCGACGAATTTGAGGAGTGAACAGGTGGCCGGTCGTATCGGAATCGACGATGTCGCGCCCGTGGTGTCCGGCGGACGTTTCCCCGCCAAGGCGGTCCTCGGCGAGGTGATACCGGTCCGGGCAACCGTCTGGCGCGAGGGCCACGACGCCGTCGCGGCCACGCTCGTGGTGCGCTATCTCGGCCTCGACTACCCGCGGTTGGCCACCGGCCCCGGCACGGCAACGCCCCCGGTGTCGATCGACACGGTGGTGCGGCCCTCCCAGCGGATCAAACCGCAGGCCCTGCCGATGTCGACGGGCGATACGCCCGATGTTTTTCACGGCCAGTTCACCCCGGACAGTGTCGGGTTGTGGACGTTCCGGGTGGACGGTTGGGGAAACCCGCTGGCCACCTGGCGCCATGCAGTGGAGACCAAGCTGGGCGCCGGGCAGAGTGAGGCCGAGCTGTCCAACGATCTGCTGATCGGTGCCCGCCTCCTGGAGCGCGCCGCCGCCGGGATGCCGCGCAAACTGCGCGAGCCGCTGATCGAGGCCGCCGCGGCCCTGCGGGTTCCCGGTGATCCGTTCACCCGTGCGGGCGCCGCCCTCTCCCCCGAGGTCACCGAACTGCTCGCGCAGTATCCGCTGCGTGAATTGGTCACCCGCGGTGAGCAATACGGGATCTGGGTGGACCGGCCGCTGGCCCGGTTCAGCTCCTGGTACGAGATGTTCCCGCGCTCAACCGGTGGCTGGGACGGCGCCGGGCACCCGGTGCACGGCACCTTCGCGACCGCGACGGGCGCCCTGCCCCGCATCGCCCGGATGGGATTCGACATCGTCTACCTACCGCCGATTCATCCGATCGGCAAGGTGCACCGCAAGGGCCGCAACAACGCGGTGACCGCGGGGCCCGACGACGTCGGCTCACCGTGGGCGATCGGCAGCGACGAGGGCGGCCACGACGCCGTACACCCGGCGCTGGGAACCATCGAGGATTTCGACGCATTCGTGGCATCGGCCCGCGACGCCGGACTCGAGGTGGCCATTGACCTCGCGCTGCAATGCGCCCCGGATCATCCTTGGGCCAAGGCACATCCGGAGTGGTTCACGGTGCTGCCGGACGGCACCATCGCCTATGCCGAGAACCCGCCCAAGAAGTACCAGGACATCTATCCGCTGAACTTCGACAACGACCCGGCCGGCCTCTACCACGAGGTCCTGCGGGTGGTTCGGTTCTGGATATCCCATGGCGTCAAGGTTTTCCGAGTCGACAACCCACACACCAAACCACCGAACTTCTGGGCCTGGCTGATCGCCGAGATCAAGAACGAGGACCCCGACGTCCTGTTCCTGTCCGAGGCGTTCACCCGGCCGGCCCGGCTCTACGGGCTGGCCAAGCTCGGATTCACGCAGTCCTACACCTATTTCACCTGGCGCACCGCCAAGTGGGAGCTGACCGAGTTCGGGGAGCAGATCGCCCGTTACGCGGACTGCGCGCGGCCCAGCCTGTGGGTCAACACCCCCGATATCCTGCACGAGTCCCTGCAGCACGGCGGACCGGGCATGTTCGCGATCCGGGCGGTGCTGGCCGCGACCATGAGTTCGACCTGGGGGGTGTACTCGGGTTACGAACTCTTCGAGCACCGCGCCGTCCGGGAAGGCAGCGAGGAGTACCTGAACTCCGAGAAGTACGAGCTGCGGCCGCGCGATTTCGAGGCCGCGCTGGCCGGGGGCGAGTCACTTGAGCCGTTCCTGGGCCGGCTCAACGAGATCCGCCGCCTGCATCCGGCGCTTCGCCAGCTGCGCACCATCACGTTCCACCACCTCGACAACGATGCGCTGCTGGCCTACAGCAAGTTCGACCCGATCACCGGCGACACCGTCCTGGTGGTGGTGACGCTGAACGCCTTCGCCCCGGAGGAGGCCACGCTGTGGCTGGACATGGCCGCTCTGGGAATGGAGGCCCACGACCGGTTCTGGGTGCGCGACGAGATCGGCGGCGAGGAATACCAGTGGGGCCAGTCGAATTACATCCGCATCGACCCGGCAAGGGCGGTGGCCCATATTCTGAACATGCCGCTCGTGCCGGATGAGAAACGACTCGGCTTGTTACGCAGGGAATGAGGGCACGATGACGAGAAGCAATCAACTCACCGATGCACAACTGCGTCCGGATCCGAGCGATATCCACCGGATACTGATCGGTGAGCACCACAACCCGCATTCGGTGCTGGGTGCCCACGAGTACGCCGACCACACCGTGATCCGGGCCTACCGGCCGCACGCCGTCAAGGTCGACGCGCTGATCGGCCGGGACCGTTTCCCCTTGCAGCACATCGAATCCGGCCTGTTCGCGGTGGCGGTGCCGTTCACCGACCTGGTCGACTACCGCCTCGAGGTCGGTTATCCGGGCGCCGGGGACACCATCCACACCCAGACCGTCGCCGACGCCTACCGTTTCCTGCCGACCCTTGGCGAACTGGATCTGCACCTGTTCGCCGAGGGCCGCCACGAACGGCTGTGGGAGATCCTTGGCGCCCACCCGCGCAGCTTCACCACGCCCGACGGAACGGTCGACGGTGTCTCGTTCGCGGTGTGGGCACCGAATGCCAAGGGTGTCGGGCTGATCGGCGACTTCAATCACTGGGACGGTAACGAGGCGCAGATGCGGGCGCTCGGCTCGTCGGGGGTCTGGGAGCTGTTCTGGCCGGGGTTCGCACCGGACGGCCTGTACAAGTTCCGGGTGCACGGAGCCGACGGCGCCGTCGTCGACCGGGCCGATCCGATGGCGTTCGCCACCGAGGTCCCGCCGCAGACGGCATCCCGGGTGAACACCAGCGCCTACCGCTGGAACGACGGGGACTGGATGACCCGCCGCGCCGAGCGCAATCCGGTGTTCGAGCCGATGAGCACCTACGAGGTGCACCTGATGTCATGGCGGCCCGGCCGCAGCTACCGGCAACTGGCCGATGAACTCACCGAATACGTTGTGGAACAAGGATTCACCCACGTCGAGTTGCTGCCCGTCGCCGAGCACCCGTTCGGCGGGTCCTGGGGATACCAGGTCACCTCGTACTACGCCCCGACGTCACGGCTCGGCGCACCGGACGACTTCCGGTATCTGGTCGACCGGCTGCACCAGGCCGGCATCGGCGTGATCGTCGACTGGGTGCCCGCCCACTTCCCCAAGGACTCGTGGGCCCTCGGCCGATTCGACGGGACCGCACTCTACGAGCATTCCGACCCGCGGCGCGGTGAGCAACTCGACTGGGGCACCTACGTCTTCGACTTCGGGCGGCCCGAGGTGCGCAACTTCCTGGTGGCCAATGCGCTGTACTGGCTGCAGGAGTACCACATCGACGGTCTGCGGGTCGACGCCGTGGCGTCCATGCTCTACCTCGACTACTCCCGCCCCGAGGGCGGCTGGACGCCCAACATCCACGGCGGCCGGGAGAACCTGGAAGCGGTGCAGTTCCTGCAGGAGATGAACGCCACCGTGCACAAGGTGGCGCCGGGCATCGTCACGGTGGCCGAGGAGTCGACCTCGTGGCCGGGCGTCACGCGCCCGACGAACCTTGGCGGCCTTGGCTTCTCGATGAAGTGGAATATGGGCTGGATGAACGACACCCTCGACTACATCAGTCGCGATCCGGTGCACCGCAGCTATCACCATCACGAGATGACGTTCTCGATGCTGTACGCCTTCAGTGAGAACTACGTGCTGCCCGTCAGCCACGACGAGGTGGTGCACGGCAAGGGCACGCTGTGGGGCCGGATGCCCGGCGGCGATCACGAGAAGGCCGCGGGCCTGCGCAGCCTGCTGGCCTATCAGTGGTCGCACCCGGGGAAACAGCTGCTGTTCATGGGACAGGAGTTCGGGCAGCGGGCCGAATGGTCCGAGGAACGCGGGCTGGACTGGTTCCAACTCGGCGAGCAGTCCTTCTCCGGCGGGGTGCAACGGCTGGTGCGCGACCTCAACACGATCTATCGCAGCCGGCAGGCCTTGTGGAGCCGCGACACCAGCCCGTCCGGCTACTCGTGGATCGATGCGAATGATTCGGCCAACAATGTGCTGAGTTTCCTGCGGTTCGGCGCCGACGGTTCGATGCTGGCCTGCGTCGTCAACTTCGCAGGCAGCGAGCACGGCCAGTACCGGCTTGGCCTGCCGCACGCCGGGACGTGGCGCGAGGTGCTCAACACCGATGCGGCCCTCTACCACGGCTCCGGCATCGGCAACCTCGGCGCGGTCGAGGCCACCGACGAACCCTGGCACGGCCGGCCGGCCTCGGCGGTGATGGTGCTGCCGCCGCTGGCGATGCTGTGGTTCGAGCCCGCCTAGCCCCCGTTCTCCCGCGAGCAGACACAAACCTGCCCACTTTCCGCAGAAAATGGGCA
>NZ_JBSFPX010000107.1:0-24176 GCF_053588415.1 Mycobacterium sp. NPDC003449 | reverse complement strand
TGCAGCCAGGGTGGCAAAACGTTGCAACATGCGTGAACTTGCGCCTCTCGTGGTTCTGAGCCCGGGTGGCCCGACGTCGATGATCGGAGAACCAAAGGGGCCCAAGGAATCTGTCGCGACGAATCATGGACGGGTCGGGTTTCGCGACGGTAAACAACGCGCCAACACGTCGCGCAACATTGCTGTCCGGTCGACTCTTGAAGAAGGCTGTGAGTGATCTGATAATTGCCTGCGCAACAACGTAATACGCGGTTGTGACGCAGGTCTTATGCCGACATCCAATCGACCGCAGGCAGAATCGGGGCGTTGGTCGTCCGTTCATCGTTCGGACACCCGGCCCGCAGACGGTATGAGGGCAAAGTCGCCGAGGTGTAATGCCTTTCGCCGATGCGGCCGCACTGCGGGCCGTGCACCGCCAACCGAGTGATGGAGGAATCGTTGAGGTCGTCCAAGGCGTGCGAGCGGGGGATTGCCGCACTGCTCATCGCATTCAGCATCGGATTGGCCGCGATGCCCGTCGCAGCCGCCGATCCGGAAGATCCCATGCCGAGTGCTCCCGGTGTTCCGGGGCTTGCCGAGCCGGGAGTGCCTGCGGTAACTGCGTGTTCGGCCTTCGCCGATGCCCTGGACTCGGCGTCGACGTTCTACGGCGACTTCGCCGATTCCATCGAAGGGGTGGAACGTCCCGACTACGGCGACCCGACCATCAGCACCACCAACACCAGTGGCCGTACCGCGCTGCGCGAGGCCGCCGCGTCGGCGATGAGCGCGGCCGGTACACCTGGACTTTCGCCGGACATCGCCAACCCGATGCGCTCGTGGTCCGTCGGTGCCACCAAGCTGCTTCTCAAGATGGGGCTGCGCACCGGTGGACAGTCGCTCAATGACACGGCCACCCGGCTCAACAACGACGCGAACAACGCGCAGATGGCCTGCGCCGCTGCAGGAACCCACGCCTGACTGTGATCCGTCACGCGATTTCATTGCTCGTGTTGGTACTGCTGGCAACCAGCTGTGCCGGCAATGGCGACCCGGCCAACGGCCCGCCGAAGGATGTTCCGAAGTCGGCGCTTGCGGGGCTGCTGCTCAGCGCCGATCAGATCGACACCGTGATGGGCGCCGAGGGGATGACGGCGCACCGGCCCGTCACCGAGATGGGCGATCATCGTGACCTGCTGCCCAACCTGAACTGTCTGGGTGCCTGGCAGGTCGACGAGTCCGCCATCTACGGCAGGGACTGGGCGGCCATGCGTCAGGTGCTGCTGCGGGCGCCGGACAACGATGACTGGGACGACCTGGTGGTCCAGTCGGTGGTCATCTTCGCGTCCACGCGGGATGCCCGGGATTTCCTCGACGAGTCGGCAGATCGCTGGTCCAAGTGCACCAATCACCATGTCAACATCACCCTCAACGGTCGACCCCTGCCCAGGTGGACCAGCGGAGACCTCACCAGGACGAGTTCCGAGCTCACCTTGCCGTTCAGCCGGGTGAACGGGGACCAGACCCGGGCCTGCCAGCGTGCGCTGGCCGTCGCCGCCAATCTCGTGATGGATGTTCAGGCTTGTAAACCCGAGGGTTCGGCTGTCACGCAGGCCGCCGATGTGGTGGACCGGATCATGGTCGCGATGCCGCGCTGAGCCGTGCTGTCGTTGCGGCCGGGCGGGTAGTGTGAGCGACGCAGCTGGTTTGTCGGCGCAGGCTCAGGCCGGTGCCGACACCGAGCGCCGCACGCTGATCCAGGTGCGGCGCGAGAGGGAACCCGGTGGGAATCCGGGACTGTCCCGCAGCGGTAAGCAGGAACGACCGCCGTCATCAGCACTGGCACGCAGGTAACTGCGGCTGGGAAGCGACGGCCACTAGGTGCACGGATCGCCGTGCGGGCCTGCGAGTCCGAAGACCTGCCAGCCGTACCGGACGCGCCGCGTCCGGTGGTTCATCGCCTCGCGGAATAGGCAGTGGCCGAAGCGGTGTACCCGTGGCGGGTTTACACGTGTTCGGCTCGACGTCTCCGGGCGGTGGCCATCCTGCGAGCACGTTGAAGGACCTCGTCATGAACGCAACCGCTGTACCGTTCACCGCCACCATTCTCGGTTCCCCGCGCATCGGGCCCAATCGCGAACTCAAGCGAGCCGTCGAAAGATACTGGGCCGGCCGCACCGACCGCGCCGAGTTGGAAGCCATTGCCGCCACGTTGCGCCGCGACACCTGGGAATCGCTCGTCGCGGCCGGACTGGACTCGGTCCCAGTCAACACCTTCTCGTATTACGACCAGGTTCTCGACACTGCCGTGCTGCTGGGTGCACTCCCACCGCGGGTAGCCGCGATCACCGATGACCTGGACCGCTATTTCGCCGCCGCCCGCGGTGGCGCCTACGGTGGCGAAGAGATTGTTCCGCTGGAGATGACCAAGTGGTTCGACACCAACTACCACTACATCGTGCCCGAGATCGGTGCAGATACCCACTTCGGGCTTAATCCGGCCAAAGTGCTCGGTGAGGTGGAAGAGGCTGCCGCCCAGGGTATTCCCGCGCGTCCGGTGATCGTCGGACCGATCACCTTCCTGGCGCTGTCCAAGACGGTGGACGGTACCGAGCCGATCGGGCGCCTCGGGGAACTCGTGGCCGTCTATGCCGAACTGCTGGAGCTGCTCTCCGACAAGGGCGTGGACTGGGTCCAGATCGACGAACCGGTATTGGTGACCGACATGCTCGACAACGCCGCCGAGCTGGCCGAGCAGACCTACCGCCGGCTCGCGGACCTGACCAGGCGGCCGGCCATCTTCGTCGCCACCTACTTCGGTGAGCTCACCGATGCACTGCCCGTGTTGGCCCGCACCCCGGTCGAGGCCATCGGCATCGATCTGGTCGCCGGAGGTGTTTCCGCGGTGGCCACGGCGCCGGAGCTGGCCGGCAAGCTGGTGGTGGCCGGCGTGGTCGACGGCCGCAACATCTGGCGCACCGATCTGCAGGCCGCGCTCGCCACCTTGGCCACCCTGCTGGGACCTGCCGGCACGGTGGCGGTATCGACGTCGTGCTCGACCCTGCACGTGCCCTACACCCTCGACGCCGAGGATGGTGTGGATCCGGCGCTGCGGAGTTGGCTGGCATTCGGCTCCGAAAAGGTCGGTGAGGTGGCCGCCCTGGCGCGTGCCCTCGCGCACGGTCGCGAGGCCATTTCGGCCGAGATCGCGGCGTCCAACGAGGCCATCGCGTCCCGCAAGGCCGATCCGCGCCTCGACAACGCCGACATCCGCGCGCGCATCTCCGCCATCGTGGCCGCGGGCGTCAACCGCGGCCCCGCCGACCGGCGTCGGGCCGTACAGCAGGACCGGCTCAACCTGCCTGCCCTGCCGACCACCACGATCGGGTCCTACCCGCAGACGACCGCCATTCGCGTGGCCCGCGCCGATCTGCGGGCCGGCAAGATCGACCGGGCCGAGTACGAAGCCCGGATGAAGGCCGAGATCGCCGCGGTGATCGAACTGCAGCAGCGGTTGGGCCTCGACGTGCTGGTGCACGGTGAACCCGAGCGCAACGACATGGTGCAGTACTTCGCCGAACAACTCGACGGGTTCTTCGCGACGCAGAACGGTTGGGTGCAGTCCTACGGCAGCCGCTGCGTACGCCCGCCGATCCTCTACGGCGACGTCGCACGGTCGAAACCCATGACGGTGCAATGGATCACCTATGCACAGTCGCTGACCGAGAAGCCGGTCAAGGGCATGCTGACCGGGCCGGTCACGATCCTGGCGTGGTCGTTCGTCCGCGACGACCAGCCGCTGGCCGATACCGCCGCCCAGGTGGCGCTCGCGATCCGGGACGAGACCGTGGATCTGGAGTCGGCGGGTGTCGCGATCATCCAGGTCGACGAGCCCGCCCTGCGCGAGCTGCTACCGCTGCGAACCAGGGACAAGGAGGCGTACCTGCGCTGGGCCGTCGATGCGTTCCGGCTGTCCACCTCAGGGGTCGCTGACTCGACGCAGATCCACACCCACCTGTGCTACTCGGAGTTCGGCGAGGTGATCGGGGCGATCGCCGATCTGGATGCCGACGTGACGTCGATCGAGGCGGCCCGCTCGCACATGGAGGTGCTCGGCGATCTGAACGAGGCCGGGTTCGCCAACAGTGTCGGCCCTGGCGTCTACGACATTCACTCACCGCGGGTGCCGGGTGTGCAGGAAATCGCCGCCTCTTTGCGGGAGGCGCTGAAAGCTGTTCCTGCTGAGCGGCTCTGGGTGAATCCCGACTGCGGTCTGAAGACCAGGAACACCGCGGAGGTGACCGAATCGCTCAAGCACCTGGTGGCAGCGGCCGCGGAGGTGCGCGCCGGCTGAACTGGCGAGCGTGGGCCTCATGCACGCGTTGCGGCGAATTTGCGTGCATGAGGCCCACGCTCGGCACAGTCAGCGGTCGGCGGGCTGACCTGCCGGCGAATAAGGCAGGCTGCTGCTGGTCTGCGGGTCGACCTGGACCGGCTTGCCCACGTACGGGAACGCCCGTTGAGGGCAGGCCGGCCGGTCGCAGACTCGGCAACCCGCACCGATCGGCACGACGGCCTCGGGATCGGTCAGATCGATGCCTACCGAATAGACGAGCTTGTCGGCGTGGGCCAGGTCGCAGCCCAGGCCGATGGCAAAGCTTTTGGGGGTCCCCAGGTATCGGCTCGGTGCCGTGTCCGCCGTCTTGGCGATCCAGAAGTAGCTGCGGCCGTCGGGCATCTGGGCCACCTGCGTCAGGAATTCGCCCGGGCGCGCCGATGCATGGTGCACCACCCACAGCGGGCAGTTCCCGCCGACCCGTGAGAAGTGAAAAGCCGTGGCAGACTGCCGTTTCGAGATGTTTCCCGCGCTATCGGTGCGCACGAAGATGAACGGGATGCCGCGCGCGTCCGGTCGCTGCAAGGTCGACAGGCGATGACACACCGTTTCGAATCCGACCTCGAATCGCCGGGCGAGTTGGTCGATGTCGTACCGCAGGTCTTCCGCGGCGGCCAGAAACGTCCGGTAGGGAAGCAGTAGCGCGCCGGCGAAGTAGTTCGCCAAGCCAATTCGGGCCACCCCCTTCGCCTCTGAGCTCAAACGGGCGTCGGTCGCGACGATGGCGTCGATCAGATCGGCGTGTGACAGCAGGGCGATCTGGGTGGCCAGCTGGAACGCGCGTCGTCCGGGTAGCAGCCACCGCGCCACGTGAAGGGTGCGGACCTCGGCGTGGTAGCGCCGTTTCACGTTGGCGCCGAGGACGTCACCGTCGTCGACGACCACCGTGACACCGAACTCGGCGGACAACAGACCGGCCAGTTGGACATCGAGCCCGCCGAGCTGTAAGCCGTGGCGGCCGAACAGCTCCTCGGCCGCCCGGTCGAGTGCGTCGATGTAGTTGCGGCGGTCGTAGAAGAAGTCACGGACCTCTTCGAACGGCATGGGCTGTTGGGTGCCGGTCTGCACGTTCAGGCTCGCACGATCGTGCACGGCCTCCAATTCTGCCGTCGCATCGTGTAACCGCCGGTGCAGGTTCACCATGGCCTGGCCGACCTCGGGCATGCGGGCGACGAGTTCTTCGATCTGCGCATTGGTGGCGGGACCGTCGGTGAGGATCTCACGCAGATCGGACACCAGCCGGGCGTCTGCGTCCGGCGCGAAGTAGTGCGTCGGCAGGTCGAAGCGGTCCGACAATGCCAGCAGCACCGGGACGGTGATCGGGCGCTGGTCGTTCTCCAGTTGGTTGACGTAGCTGGTCGACAGCCCCAGGGCGCGCGCCAGCGCGACCTGGGTCAGGCCTCGCTCGTCTCGTAAGCGCCTCAGGCGGGCACCCGCGAATGTCTTTGCCACCGCTCCCAAGACTACCTCATCGAGCATCCACAATATTCGCAAAAGTCTTCGCTGAAGGACGCAAAATTATGCATTTACAGGCTCTTTCGCGGGGAATTCGGTCTGCGTACCGTGCGAAATATGCGTGAACATGAGGTGAGAACACGGCGTAGCGCCGACGATTTTCCGCGGACCGAACACCTGGCGTGGAAGATCGCCGAGGTCGCGGCGGACCCGGTGGCGGTGCCGTCCGAGACCGAGGCGATGGTGATCAACCGGATCATCGACAACGCTGCGGTGTCGGCCGCATCGGTGATCCGCCGTCCCGTCACCGTGGCTCGGGCCCAGGCGCAGGCGCATAAGACCCGGCGGGGCGCCGCGGTGTTCGGCGTCGACGATACGGTCTCGGCCGAGTGGGCAGCCTGGGCCAACGGGGTGGCCGTGCGCGAGTTGGACTTTCACGACACCTTCCTCGCCGCCGAATACTCTCATCCCGGCGACAACATCCCGGCGCTGGTGGCGGTGGCCCAACACCTCGGCGTCCGCGGATCCGACCTGATCCGCGGTATCGCCACCGCGTACGAAGTCCAGGTCGACCTGGCCAAGGGAATCTGCCTGCACCGGCACAAGATCGACCACGTCGCGCACCTCGGTCCGTCGGTCGCCGCCGGCCTGGGCACCATGCTGCGGCTGGACCCCGAGACGATCTACGCCGCAATCGGCCAGGCGCTGCACCTGACCACCGCGACGCGTCAGTCCCGCAAGGGGCGGATCTCCAGCTGGAAGGCATTTGCGCCGGCATGGGCGGGCAAGGTCGCCATCGAGGCCGTGGACCGGGCGATGCGCGGCGAGGGGGCGCCCGCGCCGATCTGGGAGGGCGAGGACGGCGTGATCGCCTGGCTGCTGTCCGGCCCCGAGCACACGTACCACGTTCCGCTGCCCGCTCGGGGTGAACCCAAGCGGGCCATCCTGGACACCTACACCAAGGAGCATTCGGCCGAGTACCAGAGCCAGGCGCCCATCGACCTGGCCCGGCGGATGCGGGGGCGTATCGGTGATCTGGACCAGATCGCCAGTATCACGCTGCACACCAGCCACCACACACATGTGGTGATCGGCACCGGGTCCAACGATCCGCAGAAGTTCGATCCCGACGCCTCGCGGGAAACGCTCGATCACTCGGTGATGTACATCTTCGCCGTCGCCCTGCAGGACGGCGCCTGGCACCATGAACGGTCTTACGCGCCGGAGCGGGCACACCGGGCCGACACCGTCGAACTCTGGCGGAAGGTCGCCACGGTCGAGGATCCGGAGTGGACGCGGCGGTACCACTCGAACGACCCGGCCGAGAAAGCGTTCGGAGCCAAAGCCGTGGTGACCCTCAAGAGCGGCGAGACCATCGTCGACGAGCTCGCCGTCGCCGATGCGCATCCGTTGGGGGCGCGGCCGTTCGAGCGTGAACAATACGTCGCCAAGTTCGCCGAACTGGCCGACGGTGTCGTGGAATCCGAAGAGCAGCAACGGTTCCTGAGTGTAGTCGAGAACGTCTCGATGGCCAAGGCCGGCGGGCTCGCCACGCTCAACGTCCGGGTGGCCCCGCGGGTGTTGGACAAGGCGCCGACCGTGCCGTCGGGGATCTTCCAATGAGCGGGTTGCTCGGCTCCGAGGTCCCGGTCTCGGAGAAGCGCCGGACGTTCCGTCGCGGGTTGGAATCCGGCCGGCTCCTGCGCTTTCCGGGGGCGTTCTCCCCGCTGGTCGCCAAACTCGTCGCCGAGATCGGCTTCGACGGCGTCTACGTCTCGGGTGCGGTCCTGTCGGCCGACCTGGGTCTGCCTGACATCGGGTTGACGACGCTGACCGAGGTGACGGCCCGCGGAGCCCAGATCGCCTCGGCTACCGACCTTCCGACGTTCATCGACGCCGACACCGGCTTCGGGGAACCCATGAGCGCGGCCCGCACCGTGACACTGCTCGAAGACGCGGGGCTGGCCGGGCTGCACCTGGAAGACCAGGTGAACCCGAAGCGGTGCGGACACCTCGACGGCAAGGCCGTGGTGGAGACCGCCGAGATGGTCAAGCGGCTGCGTGCTGCCGTCTCGGCACGGCGGGATCCCAACTTCATCATCTGCGCCCGTACGGATGCCGCGGGGATCGAGGGGATCGCCGCGGCGATCGACCGGGCCAAGGCCTACGCCGACGCCGGTGCGGACCTGATCTTCACCGAGGCTCTGTACACCCCGGCGGATTTCGAACAGTTCCGGGCCGCGGTCGACGTTCCGCTACTGGCCAACATGACAGAGTTCGGAAAGTCCGAACTGCTCACGGCCCAGCAGTTGTCCGAGATCGGCTACAACATGGTGATCTACCCGGTGACCACGCTGCGCCTGGCGATGCATGCCGTCGAGGTGGGACTGCGTGAAATCTCCTCGACAGGAACACAATCCGGGATTCTGGATCAGATGCAGCACCGAAGCAGGCTGTATGAACTCTTGCGTTACAACGACTACAACCAGTTCGACTCGGATATCTACAATTTTTCGCTGCAAGGGGCGACACGATGACCGTCACCGCGAACGACACAGTCTCACCGAGCATCCACAAAGGACTGGCGGGCGTGGTGGTCGACACCACCGCCGTCTCCAAGGTAGTCCCGGAAACCAACTCACTGACCTACCGCGGTTACGCCGTCCAGGATCTGGCCGCGCACTGCAGCTTCGAGCAGGTCGCGTATCTGCTGTGGCACGGCGAACTGCCCACCGATCAGGAGCTGGCACTGTTCTCCCAGCGTGAGCGGGCGTCGCGCCGTATCGATCGGTCGATGCAGTCACTACTGGCCAAGATCCCCGACACCTGCCATCCGATGGACGTGGTCCGCACGGCGATCAGCTACCTGGGCGCCGAAGACCCCGAGGAGGACGACAGCGCCCCCACGGCCAACCTCGCCAAGTCGCTGCGGATGTTCGCGGTCCTGCCCACCATCGTCGCTGCCGACATGCGCCGGCGCCGGGGGCTGGAACCGATTGCCCCGCATAGCCACATGAGTTATTCGGAGAACTTCCTGAACATGTGCTTCGGTGAGGTACCGGACCCGGTGATCGTCAAGGCTTTCGAGCAGTCGATGGTCCTCTACGCCGAGCACAGTTTCAACGCGTCCACGTTCGCGGCACGCGTAGTCACCTCGACGCAGTCCGACATCTACTCCGCGGTGACGGCGGCGATCGGCGCGCTCAAGGGCTCATTGCACGGCGGCGCCAACGAGGCGGTCATGCACGACATGCTCGAGATCGGCAGCGCCGAGAATGCCGCGGAGTGGTTGCACGGCAAAATGTCCCGCAAGGACAAGGTGATGGGTTTCGGGCACCGGGTGTACAAAAATGGCGATTCCCGGGTGCCCGCCATGAAAGCTGCCCTGCAGCGGGTGGCCGCGGTGCGCGACGGGCAACGATGGCTGGACATCTATGACCGCCTGGAGCAGAACATGCTCGCCGCCACCGGGATCAAGCCCAACCTGGACTTCCCGACCGGGCCGGCCTACCACCTGATGGGCTTCGACATCCCCAGCTTCACACCGCTTTTCGTGATGAGCCGGATCACCGGTTGGACGGCCCACATCATGGAACAGGCGGCATCCAACGCCCTCATCCGGCCGCTGAGCGAGTACCGCGGCCGTCCGCAGCGCACCCTGGCGTAGGTGCCGGGTCAGCGGCCGGTGGAGCCGTCGATGAGTTCGCGCAGGATGTCCATATGCCCGGCGTGGCGTCCGATCTCCTCGATCATGTGCGTGAGCGCCCAGCGCATCGACGGCGACTTGCCGTTGCGGGTCGGCCGTTGACACGGCGAGCCGAGATCGACGCAGGCGGCGATCGTGGTGTTGGCCGCGGCGGTGACCCGTCGGTACTCGGTCGTCAGCGCCGGTACGGTGCTGCTGTCGGCGGCGTGGAAGGTCGCGGGCCAGTCGGGGACGTCGTCGCCCAGAAAGGTGAACCGCTCGACATTGATCAGGTGATTGAGCAACCCGAGCAGATTGGTCCCCGACGGCACGCCGGGGTGACGGACCTGCGGTTCGGGTGCACCGTGCGCCTTAGCGATCACCGACTCGCGGAGGTAGTCGAGAAACCCGAGGAGAACTTCACGCTCGCTACCGCCGGTTGCGGGCGGTGGCATGTCCCGTCGTCGCCGTGCCATGGCGACGACCCTAGTGCCGTCGACCGCCGGCGTGCAGCGGCCGCGACGGTGTGAAGGACGCGATGTGGTCGATCATCGCGTCCAGCGTCGTCCGCAGCGGTTCGACGTCGCGCAGGGTCTGGGCCATCAGCAGACCGCCCTGCAGCGTCGTCAACAGTGCCGTCGCCAGCCCGTCGACGTCGGCGACGTCGGCGAGCTCACCGCGGTCCCGCATCGCGGCCAGCCCGGCGCGGATGGCCGCTTGCCAGCGGCGATACCCCGCGGCGACATCTTCCCGTGCGGCACTGTCGCTTTCGGCGAGCTCACTGGCGAGCGACCCGAGCGGGCACCCACCGCGGCAGCCGTTGGATCGTTGGTACTCGACGATCACATCGGCCCACGCGCGCAACGCGTCGAGATCGTCGAGCCGCGCGAGCATCGCTTCCTGAATTCTGAGGATGGTGGCGGTCTGATACTCGATGACCGCGCGGGTGAGCGCGCCTTTGTCGTCGAAGTAGTGGTAGATCTGCGACGCGCTGACGCCTGCGGCGGCGCGAACGTCCTCGGTGCTGGTTCCCGAGACCCCGCGGGCGTGCATCAACGCGGCGGCCTGGGACACGATGCGGTCCCTGGTGGCCCGGCCCTTCGGGGTGAACATCCACCGACGCTATCAATTTTGGAGTTGACAATCCAAAAAATCTGCCGTTTTGTGGAATGAATAATCCAATCTGCAGGGAGGCGCACGCATGACAACGCACACTCGGACGATCGGCGAACAGTCGCGGGACGCCGCGACCGCAGCGGCCGCGAACCTGCCGGCCGAGGTCGTGGCTGCATTCACGACCGAGCAGGCGGCTTTGACGGCGCGCGGCGTGCCGGAGGGCGTGGCCTCGCCCGGGGACGTCATGCCCGACGGGAAGCTGCTCGATGCGCACGGCGCCCCGACTTCGCTGGAGCAATTGCGCGACGGCGGGCCCGCGGTGGTGGTGTTCTACCGCGGAGCCTGGTGCCCGTACTGCAATATCGCGTTGCGCACCTACCAGGGCGAGTTGGTGCCGGCGCTGCGTGAACGCGGCTTCGCGCTGATCGCGGTGAGCCCGCAGAAGCCCGACGGATCGCTGAGCGCCGCCGAGACCAACGAGTTGACCTACGCGGTCGCCTCCGACCCGGGCAACCAGATCGCCGCCGGGTTGGGCATCCTCCACGGCCCGTCTCCGGATTCGATTGCCGCACAGATCAAGTTGGGACTCGACCTCACCGAGGTGAACGCCGATGGTCGCACCACGCTGCCGATGCCAACGGTTGTCGTCGTCGACGCCGCCGGCGTCGTCAGGTGGATCGACGTGCACCCGGACTACACGACCCGCAGCGAGGTGGCCGATATCCTGGCCGCCGTCGACGGGACCCGGTGACTCGCTGTCGGACAACCGATTCCTCGTCCCGGCGCCCACTCGTCCCCAAGAAGCGCCCCCGGCAGGGATCGAACCTGCGACCAACCGCTTAGAAGGCGGCTGCTCTATCCGCTGAGCTACGGAGGCAGCGCTCGAAGAGTCTATCGTGCCGGTGCCGGCCACCGGTCGGGTGTGACACCCGGCAAAGCCGCCCCGTGGTCCTCGGCGGCAGACTAGCGTGGACGCTGCACTCGGTCGCCGGTGAGGGGAGAGGGACCACGTTATGAGCAGCGAAGTGCCGGAGTCGGACGCGGCCGGGTTGCCCGAGGAACTGAGTGCGGTCGATCAGCTGTTGCACCGCGGGGAGGCCAATCCCCGTACCCGCTCCGGCATCATGGGCGTCGAGATCCTCGACACCACGCCGAACTGGGACCGGTTTCGGGCCCGCTTCGACAACGCCTCCCGGAAGGTGCTGCGGCTGCGCCAGAAGGTCGTGATGCCGACACTGCCCACCGCCGCGCCGCGGTGGGTGATCGATCCGGATTTCACCCTGGATTACCACGTGCGCCGGGTCCGCGTTCCCCAGCCTGGCACGGTGCGCGAGGTGCTCGACCTCGCCGAGGTGGCGCTGCAGTCGCCGATGGACATCACCCGCCCGCTGTGGAGTGCGACGCTGGTGGAAGGACTGGCCGACGGCCGCGCCGCCACCATCCTGCACCTGAGCCACGCGGTGACCGACGGCGTCGGCAGCGTCGAGATGTTCGCCAACATCTATGACCTCGAACGCGATCCCGGGCCGGACCCACAGGCGCCGTTGCCGATCCCGCAGGACCTCTCGCCCAACGATCTGATGCGCCAGGGCATCAACCGGCTGCCCGGCTCGATCGTCGGTGGTGTACTCGGCGTACTCGGCGGTGCGGCCCGGGTGGCCACCAGGGCGGTGCGCGATCCGGTGTCGGCGGTGGGCGGGGTGGTGGATTACGCGAAGTCGGGAGCCCGGGTGATGAGCCCGGCCGCCGACCCGTCGCCGTTGTTGCGCCGCCGCAGCCTGTCGTCGCGCAGCGAGGCGATCGACATCCCGTTCGGCGACCTGCATCGCGCCGCCAAGGCAGCCGAAGGCTCCATCAACGATGCTTACCTGGCCGGACTGTGCGGTGCCCTGCGGATCTATCACGAGGCGAAGGGCATCCCGGTACAAACCCTGCCGATGGCGGTGCCGGTGAATCTGCGCGCCCAGGACGATCCGGCCGGCGGTAACCGCTTCGCCGGGGTCAATCTCGCCGCACCCGTCGCCATCGCCGATCCCGCGGCCCGGATCAAAGCCGTCCGATCGCAGATGACCAGCAAACGACAGGAGCGGGCCATCGACGTCGTCGGCGCGGTCGCTCCGGTGCTCAGCCTGCTGCCCGACACCTTCCTGGAATCGGTCGCCGGGTCGGTGGTGAACTCCGACGTGCAGGCCAGCAATGTGCCGGTGTACCCGGGGGACACCTACATCGCCGGCGCGAAGATTCTGCGGCACTACGGGCTGGGTCCGCTGCCTGGGGTGGCGATGATGGCGGTGCTCATCTCCCGGTCCGGCCATATCACCGTCACCGTCCGCTACGACCGGGCCGCCGTCACCGACGACCGGCTCTTCGCGCGTTGCCTGCGGGACGGCTTCGACGAGGTGCTCGCCCTCGGGGGTGACGCACGCTGCACCCCGGCCTCGTTCAGTGTCGATGCGCCTGCCGGAGAATCATCGAACGGGGGTGGTGCGCAGTGACTTCGACAGGTAAGGGCAATCCGCCGCAGATGCGGCTTCCCGGCACCTTGGCCGAGATCGAGGCGAGTCCGGAGGGGCCCGAGATCGGCGCCTTCTTCGACCTCGACGGCACCCTGGTGGCCGGCTTCACCGGGGTGATCATGACCCAGGACCGGCTGCGCCGCGGCCAGATGGGGGTCGGTGAGTTCATCGGGATGGTGCAGGCCGGCCTGAACCACCAGTTGGGCCGGTCGGAGTTCGAGAGCCTGATCGGCAGGGGTGCCCGGATGCTGCGCGGGAACTCGCTCAGCGACCTCGACGAACTGGGGGAGCGGCTGTTCCTCCAGTACGTCCAGGGCCGGATCTACCCCGAGATGCGGGCGATGGTGCGGGCCCATATGGCCAGGGGCCACACCGTGGTGCTGAGCTCCTCGGCGCTGACGGTGCAGGTTGAGCCGGTCGCCCGGTTCCTGGGCATCGACAATGTGCTCAGCAACAAGTTCGAGACCGACGACGACGGTCTGATCACCGGCGAGGTGCAGACACCGATCATCTGGGGCCCTGGGAAAGCCCGTGCCGTGCAGGCATTCTCGGCCGATAACAAGATCGATCTGGCCAAGAGTTACTTCTATGCCGACGGCGACGAGGACGTCGCGCTGATGTACGTGGTCGGCAATCCGCGGCCGACGAACCCGGCGGGAAAATTGGCCGCCGTGGCCGCCAAACGTGGCTGGCCGATCCTGAAGTTCAGCAGCCGCAGCGGTGGCAGCCCGATCTCGCAGCTGCGGACGGTGGCGGGGGTGGCATCGCTGATGCCGGTGGCCGCGGGTGCGATCGGCTGGGGCCTGCTCAACCGCAATCGGCGCAGCGGGGTCAACTTCTTCACCTCGACCTGGAGCCGCGTTCTGCTGGCGGCCACCGGTATCAGCCTCAACGTGCTGGGCGAGGAGAACCTCACCGCCCAGCGGCCCGCCGTGTTCATCTTCAACCATCGCAACCAGGCCGACCCGGTCATTGCGGGGGCCTTGGTGCGCGACAACTTCACCAGCGTGGGCAAGAAGGAACTCGCCAACGATCCGTTGGTGGGCACGCTGGGGCGGGTGATGGACGCGGCGTTCATCGACCGCGACGATCCGCAGAAGGCCGTCGAGAGCCTGCGCAAGGTGGAAGACCTTGCCCGCAAGGGTTTGTCGATCCTGGTCGCTCCCGAGGGCACCCGGCTGGACACCACCGAGGTCGGCCCGTTCAAGAAGGGGCCGTTCCGGATCGCGATGGCCGCGGGTGTCCCGATCGTCCCGATCGTTATCCGCAACGCCGAGGTGATCGCCGCGCGCGATTCCAGCACGTTCAACCCCGGAACCGTTGACGTGGCGGTCTACCCGCCGATTCCGGTGCACGACTGGACCACCGAGGACCTACCGGATCGGATCGCCGCGATCCGCCAGCTCTACCTCGACACCCTCAAATCGTGGCCGCACGACACCCTGCCGGAGTTCGCATTCGACGAGCCGCCGAAGCCGGCCGCCAAGGCGCCCAAGAAGGCGGCAAGGAAGGCTCCCGCGAAAGCCGCAGGGACCAAACCCGATCCGGGCGCCCGCCGCGGCACCGCGAGGGGCAGGCCGTGACCGATTCCACCGACCACTTCGCCAGCTTCACCACCTCCGACGACGCGCTGGTGCTGGCATCGGTGTCCTCGGCCGCCGAGCTGGACCTGCTCAACGACTGGCTCAAGGCGCAGCGCCGCGACCATCCCGAATCCAGGGTCGAGGTGCTGCAACTGCCCGCGGCCGACGAGCCCGCACCGGGGGTGCTCGCCCGACTGGTCGAGGAACTGGAGGCCGACGAGGACAGGCAGGTGGTGCCGGTGCGGGTGTTCTGGGTGCCGGCCGGGCTGCCCACCCGGCTGAAGGTGATGGCGCTGATCTCCGATCGCGACACCTATCGGCCACCGGAGCTCCTGCAACGACGGATCCTGCGCAAAGATCCGTCCCGGGCCAGGGTGGTGGCCGGTGAACCGGCCAAGGTCTCCGAGCTGCGCCAGCAGTGGAGCGAGACCACCGTCGCCGAGAACCCCAGGGAATTCGCCCATTTCGTGCTCCGCCGGGCGATCCTGGCGATCGAGCGGGTGGAGCTCCGGCTGCTCGGCCCCGAATACAAGTCGCCCCGTCTGGTCAAGCCGGAGATGCTGGCGTCGGTGCGGTTTCGCGAGGGGCTGGAGAAGATCCCCGGCGCGACCGTGGACACGGCCGGCGAGATGCTCGACGAACTTTCGACGGGGTGGAGCCGATTCTCCGTCGACCTCATCCCGACCCTGGGCCGCGCCATCTTCAGCCGCGGGTTCGACCCCCGGATCGACTACGACCGCGGCGAGATCGAGACGATGCGCCACGCGCTGGAGATGCATCCGGCCGTCCTGCTGTTCTCGCACCGGTCCTACCTGGACGGCGTGATCGTCCCGGTGGCGATGCAGGAGAACCGGCTACCGCCCGTGCACACCTTCGCCGGGATCAACCTGTCCTTCGGTCTGATGGGTCCGCTGTTCCGGCACTCCGGGGTCATCTTCATCCGGCGCAAACTCGACGATCCGCTCTACAAGTACGTGCTGCGCCAGTACGTCGGCTACATCGTGGAGAAACGGTTCAACCTGAACTGGTCGATCGAGGGCACCCGGTCGCGGACCGGAAAGATGTTGCCGCCCAAGCTCGGACTGCTGTCCTACGTCGCCGACGCCTACCTCGACGGCCGCAGCGAAGACATTCTGCTGCAGCCGGTGTCGATCAGCTTCGATCAGCTGCACGAGACCGCCGAATACGCGGCCTACGCCCGCGGCGGCGAGAAGACCCCCGAGGGGCTTGGCTGGCTCTACAACTTCATCAAGGCGCAGGGTGACCGTAACTACGGCAAGATCTATGTCCGTTTCCCCGAAGCGGTTTCGATGCGCCAATACCTCGGCGAACCCCACGGGCCGATGGTCGACGACGATGCGGCCAAACGGCTCGCCATGCAGAAGATGGCGTTCGAGGTGGCCTGGCGGATCCTGCGGGTCACGCCGGTCAACGCCACCGGCCTGGTATCGGCACTGCTGCTGGCCACCGGCGGCCAGGCGCTGACTCTCGACCAGCTGCACCACACGCTGCAGGACTCCCTGGACTACCTGGAGCGCAAGGACACCCCGATGACCAACAGCGCGCTGCGGCTGCGCACGCCCGAGGGCGTGCGGTCGGCGGTGGACGCACTGTCCAACCGTCATCCGGTGACCGTGGTGGACAGCGGGCGAGAACCGGTCTGGAGGATCGCACCCGAGGATGAACTGGAAGCGGCGTTCTACCGCAACTCGCTGATCCACGCCTTCCTGGAGACCTCGATCGTCGAACTGGCGCTCGCACATGCCGCGCACGCCGAAGGCGACCCGCTGCAAGCCTTTTGGATGCAGGTTCCGCGCCTTCGCGACCTGCTCAAGTTCGATTTCTACTTCGCGGATTCGGAGACGTTCCACGACAACGTCGCCGAGGAGATGTCGTGGCACGTCGGCACCGGGGCAGCCGGAGAATGGCAGTCACAGGTCGAGGCGGGCGGTGAGTCGATACGCGGGCTGCTGCGGGCCAAGCGCCCCCTGATCGCCGGCGCCATGCTGCGCCCGTTCTTCGAGGCGTACGGGATCGTCGCCGACGTGCTGCGCGACGCCCCGCCCGAGATCGCCGAGAAGGATCTCACCAAACGTGCCCTCGGCGTCGGACGCCAGTACGTCGCGCAAGGCCGGGTGCGCAGCAACGAGTCGGTGTCGGCACTGCTGTTCGTCACCGCCCGGCAGGTGGCCGCCGATCAGGATCTGCTGCGGCCCGGCCGGGATCTCGCCGCGCGCCGGGTCGCCTTCCGCGACGAGCTGCGTGCCATCCTCGCCGATATGGATACGGTCGAGACGATCGCGCGCGAGCAGTTCGTCGCCAGGGAAGCCGAGCACCGCGGTCTCGGCGGGCCCCGGTAGCACTGGGCCCCGGTAGCACTGGCGCGCGCGGCGGCGGCGGATCGGCACGCCATACGCTGTGACCATGACATCTGCCGGTCCTGCGACCTCCGACGTGCGCAGCAGCGCGGTGTGGCCCGTGCTGGCCGGTGTCGGTCTGCTGGCCGGGGCCGTCGCGGCAGGCATCGGTGCGTTGTCGCTGGCCGACGCACTGACCGCCACCGGCCTGCCCGATCCGGGGCCGGTGACGACGTACGGTCTGCCGTTCGTGCGCGCCGCCGGTGAGATCGCGGCCGTCGTCGCCGTCGGATCGTTCCTGTTCGCGGCGTTCCTGGTGCCTCCGCAGGCCGGCGGCGTGCTCGATGTCGCCGGCTACCGCGCGCTGCGGCTGGGTTCGGCGGCGTCGGCGGTGTGGACGGTCTGTGCCGCGCTGCTGGTTCCGCTGACCATCTCCGACGTGTCCGGTCAACCGGTCGCCGACCACCTCAGCCCGGTCGAGATCTGGTCGGTGGCCAGCCTGGTCGACATCGCCGGAGCGTGGCGCTGGACGGCCATCCTGGCCGCGGCGGTGACGATCGCCAGCCTGCCGGTGCTGCGGTGGGGCTGGACACCGGTGCTGCTCGCCGGGTCGCTGCTGACGCTGGTGCCCTTGGCGTTGACCGGGCATTCGTCGGCCGGCGGCGCCCACGATCTGGCCACCAACAGCCTGTTCATCCATCTGATGGCCGGGGCGCTGTGGGCAGGCGGCCTGATGGCCCTGCTGGTCCATGCCCTGCGGCGGGGCGACCACGGCGAGAACACGGCGCTGGCGGCGCGCCGGTTCTCGGCCCTGGCCCTGTGGTGCTTCGTCGCGATGGGGGTCAGCGGCGTCCTCAACGCACTGGTGCGGATGCGGATCTCCGACCTGTTCACCACCTCCTACGGCTGGCTGGTGGTGGGCAAGATGGTCGCGCTGACGGCGCTCGGTGTCCTGGGCTGGGCCCAGCGCCGCCGCGGGCTGGCGCGGCTGGCGGCCGATCCGGCCGCGAGCGGCGCGCTGATCCGGCTCGCCGTGACCGAGGCGGCGCTGTTCGGCGTGACGTTCGGTATCGCCGTCGGGTTGGGGCGCACCCCGCCGCCACCGGAGCGGGTGCAGCCCAGTGCCACCGAGGTGGCGATCGGCTACGACTTCTCCGGGCCGCCGACCGTCACCCGGCTCCTGTTCGACTGGCGCTTCGACCTGCTGCTCGGCACCGCATCGATCGTGGCCGCCGTGGTCTATCTGGCCGCGGTGCGCAGGTTGCGCCGGCGCGGCGACGCCTGGCCGGTCGGGCGCACGGTCGCCTGGTTGCTGGGCTGCGCGACGCTGCTGGTGACCACCTCGTCGGGGGTCGGCCGGTACATGCCCGCCATGTTCAGCATGCACATGGCCGCGCACATGTTGTTGTCGATGCTGGTCCCGGTGCTGCTGGTGCTCGGCGCACCGGTGACCCTGGCGTTGCGGGCGCTGCCCGCCGCGGGCCGTGGGGCGCCCCCGGGCCCGCGGGAATGGCTGCTGACCGCCCTGCACTCGCGGCTGTCGCGGGTTCTGACCAATCCGATCGTGGCCACCGTCGTCTTCGTCGGCGGCTTCTACGGGCTGTATCTGGGCGGCATCTTCGACGCCGCGGTCAGCACCCACGCCGCACACGTGCTGATGAACGTGCACTTCCTGATCTCGGGGTACCTGTTCTACTGGGTGGTGATCGGCATCGACCCGACCCCACGCCCGATCCCGCACCTGGCCAAGATCGGCATGGTGTTCGCCTCGCTGCCGCTGCACGCGTTCTTCGGCGTGGTGATGATGGGCACACAGACCATCCTCGGCGAATCCTTCTACCGCTCCCTGCAACTGACCTGGCACACCGACCTGATGGGCGATCAGCGGCTGGGTGGCGGTATCGCCTGGGCCGCAGGCGAAGTCCCGCTGGTCATCGTGATGCTGGCGTTGCTGATCCAGTGGCGCCGCAGTGATCAGCGCACGGCCAAGCGGCTCGACCGGGCCGCCGACCGCGATGACGACGCCGACCTGGCCGCCTACAACAACATGCTGGCCGAATTGGCGCGTCGCGACGAACCGTCGCGCTAGCGCCTCATCCCCAACCTGCGATTCATCCCCAGGCCGGCGCTCCGGGCGGCCCGGCGCCCCGCCGATGTCGGCGCGTCGGCGGTCAATGAGGGTGGCCCCGGCATCAGGCGCCGGGCGACAACCAAAGCGAAGGGGACATCAGACATGTTCGAAACACCGTTCACCGTGGTCGGCACCATCGTCACCCATCCGGTCCGGCTGCGATTCGGGGACCAGGAGCTGTTCAAATTCCGGGTGGCCAGCAACTCGCGGCGGCGTAGCCCGGCCGGCACCTGGGAGCCGGGCAACTCGCTGTACGTGACGGTCAACTGCTGGGGCAACCTGGCCACCGGCGTCAGCGCCTCGCTGGGCCGGGGTGACGGGGTTGTCGTCGCCGGGCACGTCTACACCAGCGAATACGAGGACAAGGAAGGGATCCGTCGGTCGTCGGTGGAGGTCAGGGCGACCGCGGTCGGGCCCGACCTGTCGCGGTGCATCGCCAAGATCGAGCCGTTGCCCAAGCCGGGAGCGTCGCGCCAGGATCCGGCCGCCCCGGACCGGCAGTCCGACGATCTGGCCGGGCCTGCCGACGACGGTGCCGACAACCCGGATGGTGATCCGGACGACGAGCTGGTCGAAGGACAGCCCGAAACACAGGGGCTGCCACTGGCGGTTTAGCCGGTTCGGGCCACGCCTAGGATGGGCCGCGGGAAATGGGGCTTGTCGCGTCCACGCGCAAGCGGACATGAGACGACCCTGAGAGCTTCAGAAAGGCACACCACGGCATGGCCGAATTCATCTACACGATGCGGAAGGTCCGCAAGGCGCACGGCGACAAGGTGATTCTTGACGACGTCACCCTGAATTTCCTTCCGGGCGCGAAGATCGGCGTCGTCGGTCCCAACGGGGCCGGTAAGTCGAGCGTCTTGCGGATCATGGCCGGGCTCGATCAGGCCAACAACGGCGACGCGTTCCTGGCGCCCGGCGCCACGGTCGGCATCCTGATGCAGGAGCCGCAGCTCGACGAGACCAAGACGGTCCGCGAGAACGTCGAGGACGGCGTGGCGATCAAGGCCAAGCTCAACCGGTACAACGAGGTCGCCGAGCTGATGGCCACCGACTACACCGACGCGCTGATGGAGGAGATGGGCAAGCTCCAGGAGGAGCTCGACGCCGCCGACGCCTGGGACATCGACAGCCAGCTCGAACAGGCCATGGACGCGCTGCGCTGCCCGCCGCCCGACGAGCCGGTCACCCACCTGTCCGGCGGTGAGAAGCGTCGGGTGGCGCTGTGCAAGCTGCTGCTGTCCAAGCCGGACCTGCTGCTGCTCGACGAACCGACCAACCACCTCGACGCCGAGAGCGTGCTGTGGCTCGAACAGCACCTCGCCGCCTACAAGGGGGCGATCCTGGCCGTCACGCACGACCGGTACTTCCTGGACAACGTCGCCGAATGGATCCTGGAGCTCGACCGCGGCCGCGCGTACCCCTATGAGGGCAACTACTCCACCTACCTGGAGAAGAAGGCCGAGCGGCTCGAGGTGCAGGGCAAGAAGGACCAGAAGCTGCAGCGGCGGCTCAAGGAGGAGCTGGCCTGGGTCCGTTCGGGCGCCAAGGCCCGGCAGGCCAAGAACAAGGCACGGTTGGGCCGCTACGAGGAGATGGTGGCCGAGGCGGAGAAGACCCGCAAGCTCGACTTCGAGGAGATCCAGATCCCGGCGCCGCCACGCCTTGGCAATGTGGTGGTCGAGGTCGAGCACCTCGACAAGGGCTTCGAGGGCCGCACCCTGATCAAGGACCTGTCGTTCACGCTCCCGCGCAACGGCATCGTCGGTGTGATCGGGCCCAACGGCGTGGGTAAGACGACGCTGTTCAAAACCATCGTCGGTCTCGAGGAGCCCGACAGCGGCACGGTCAAGGTGGGCGACACGGTCAAGCTGTCCTATGTCGACCAGACCCGTGCCGGCATCGACCCGAACAAGACCGTGTGGCAGGTGGTCTCCGACGGGCTGGACTTCATCGAGGTCGGCCAGAACGAGATCCCGTCCCGGGCCTACGTCTCGGCGTTCGGGTTCAAGGGACCCGATCAGCAGAAGCCGGCGGGGGTGCTCTCCGGTGGTGAACGCAACCGGCTGAACCTCGCGTTAACCCTCAAGGAGGGTGGCAACCTGATTCTGCTCGACGAGCCGACCAACGACCTCGATGTGGAGACGCTGTCCTCGCTGGAGAACGCGCTGGAGCAGTTCCCCGGATGCGCCGTGGTGATCAGCCACGACCGCTGGTTCCTAGACCGCACCTGCACGCACATCCTGGCGTGGGAGGGCGACGACGACAACGAGGCCAAGTGGTTCTGGTTCGAGGGGAACTTCGGGGCCTACGAGGACAACAAGATCGAGCGTCTCGGTGCCGAGGCGGCGCGGCCGCATCGGGTTACCCACCGGAGGCTGACTCGGGACTGACCCTTTATGGGTTGAAGCACAGCGGCCCGGGGGACGCTACTAATGTCGCGGTAACGCACCACTGCCGGTGCGAGGGCGTGAGTCAGGAGTGATCCAAGATGGCGGCGTATCCGGGCGCGGTTCCAGGACAGGCGATAAGCGAGCGGGAAGGCGGGGAGCCCGCACCCGATGTGCTCCACCGGCTCGCCGCCGCGTTCCGGTCCACCTACCGGCGTCCACAGGCCGATGCACCGGGCGCGGCGACGACCGGGCCGATGGCGATCGGCACACCCGATCGGGTTGTCACCGATGCCACGGTGGCGGCCCACTACCGGCTGGGCAGCCGGCGCGCACCGGGGGAGACCAAGGTCGCGGTGCACCCCGGTGACGACGAGACCGGTCCGGCGCTGCAGATCGTCACCGACCAGGCGCCGATGCTGGTCGACTCGGTGACGGTGCTGCTGCACCGCAACAGCGTCGCCTATACGGCCATCATGAACCCGGTCTTCCGGGTGCGACGCGGCGCCGACGGCGAACTGCTCGACATCCGCCCGGCCGCCGAGGCGGTCGGCGGGGAGGGCGTCGACGAGTGCTGGATCCTGGTCCCGGTGACCGCGGCGGCCGGTGGCGGCGCATTGTCGGAGGCGACCCGGCTGCTGCCGGGCATCCTCGCCGAAGCCCGCCAGATCGGGCTGGACAGCGGCGCGATGGTGGCCTCCCTGCACGGCCTGGCCAACGATCTGGCCACCGATGTCGAGGGGCATTTCCCGAACGCCGACCGCAAGGACGTCGCCGCGCTGCTGCGCTGGCTGTCCGACGGTCATTTCGTCGTGCTCGGCTATCAGCGGTGCACCGTCGCCGACGGTCACGCCTCGGTCGATCCGGCCAGCCGGCTCGGGGTGCTGCGACTGCGCGAGGACGTCCTGCCGCCGTTGACCGACCCCGACGATCTGCTGGTGCTGGCTCAGGCCACGATCCCGAGCTATGTGCGGTACGGGGCCTATCCGTACATCGTGGTGGTGCGGGAGACCGCAGGGGCACGGATCGTCGAACACCGGTTCGTCGGGCTGTTCACCGTGGCGGCGATGAACGCCAACGCGCTGGAGATCCCGTTGGTCGCACGGCGGGTCGAGGAGGCGCTGGCGATGGCGCACCGCGACCCCAGCCATCCCGGCCAGCTGCTGCGCGACATCATCCAGACCATCCCGCGGCCCGAGCTTTTCGCGCTGAGTTCCAAGCAACTGCTGGAGATGGCGCTGGCGGTGGTCGACCTCGGCTCGCGCCGCCGCACCCTGCTGTTCCTGCGGGCCGATCAGCTTGCGCATTTCGTCTCCTGCCTGGTGTATCTGCCGCGCGACCGCTACACCACCGCGGTGCGGCTGGAGATGCAGGACATCCTGGTCCGCGAACTCGGCGGGGACAGCATCGACTATTCGGCGCGGGTGAGTGAATCACCCTGGGCGGTTGTGCATTTCACGGTGCGCCTGCCCGACGGGTCACGTTCGCACCGGGTGGACACCTCGGCCGAGAACGAGGCCAGGATCCAGGACCTGCTGACCGATGCCACCCGCAACTGGGGTGACCGGATGTCGAGCGCGGCGGCCAAGGGCGGGCTCGACGCGGCGGCCGTCGAACATTACGCCGGCGCGTTCCCCGCCGACTACAAGCAGGCGGTGGCGCCGGCGAACGCGATCGCCGACATCGCGATCATCGAAGCGCTGCAGGACAATTCGGTTAAGCTGGTGTTCACCGGGGGCGGCGCCGACCATGGCGCCCAGCTCACCTGGTACCTGGGCGGGCAGACCGCGTCGCTGAGCGAACTGCTACCCATGCTGCAGTCGATGGGCGTGGTGGTGCTCGAGGAGCGGCCGTACACGGTGACCCGGGCCGACGGGCTGCGGGTCTGGATCTACCAGTTCAAGATCTCGCTGCACCGCAGCATTCCCGACGCGCCCGACGCCGCGGCCCGAGCCGCGACGGCCGAGCGGTTCGCCGATGCGGTGACCGCGATCTGGCACGGACGGGTCGAGATCGACCGGTTCAACGAGCTGGTCATGCGGGCCGGGTTGACCTGGCAGCAGGTGGCGATCCTGCGCACCTACGCCAAGTACCTGCGCCAGGCCGGCTTCCCCTACAGCCAGTCCCACATCGAGACGGTGCTCAACGACAACCCGGGTACCGCGCGGTCGCTGGTCGAGTTGTTCGAGGCGCTGTTCGACCCGACGGTCGACAATGCCGCCACCGGTACCGCCCAGGCCGCCGCCGCGGCCGTGGCCGCCGATATCGACGCACTGGTCAGCCTGGACACCGACCGGGTGCTGCGTGCCTTCGCCACCCTGATTCAGGCCACGCTGCGGACCAATTACTTTGTCAAGAACCCGGATTCGGCACGGGCGCGCAACCTGCTGGCAATCAAGCTGAATCCCGTTCTGATCAACGAACTTCCCTTGCCGCGGCCGAAATTCGAGATCTTCGTCTACTCGCCACGGGTCGAAGGTGTGCACCTGCGATTCGGCTTCGTGGCGCGCGGCGGGCTGCGGTGGTCGGACCGCCGTGAGGATTTCCGCACCGAGATCCTGGGCC
>NZ_JBSFPX010000106.1:0-24213 GCF_053588415.1 Mycobacterium sp. NPDC003449 | reverse complement strand
GCCCCCAACCGATATCTACACCTGCCACAAAACACTCTTCCCTACACGACCCTCTCCCGAGCCCGGGCCTGGGCGAGATGGACGTGCACGCCCCGGGGGCCGGCTATCGCATCGCGATAGCCGGCCAGCCGCTGCTGCAGATAGGTTTCGGTGATCGAGTCACGGTCGGGCAGGTCCCGCGTTCCGGCCGCCGCGACCGGCCCGAGCCGGTCGGCGATGACGCCGATACGCCGATGGCCAAGGGCAAGTACATGTTCCATCTGATCGGCGCCGGCCTGACGATGATCGATCGTGACGTAGGGAATGTTGGGCAGCCGTGGCGAATCGATCGCCACCGCGGGGATCCGCCGGGACAGGACCGCGCCGACGACGGGATGGTCGTCCGGAAGACAGTGCATCACCACCCCGTCGACCAGGCCGCGTAACGCCGCCGGCTGGACAGGGTTGGGCGCTCCGGTGCGGGCCACGGGTAACAGCGTCAACGCCACGTCGGCAAGCTCACCGACCTCGACGATGCCCCGCAACAGCAACGTGGTCGAGGGATCCTCGACGGCCGTCGCCAGCGACCCCGGCACCAGGACACCGACCGTCCCGATCCGGCCCAGCCGCAGGCTGCTGCCGGCGATGTTGGGGCCGGTGTAGCCCAATTCCGCGGCCACCGCGAGGATCTGCTCGCGTTGTCCGGCCGATACCCGCCCGGATCCGCTGTAGACGTAGGACACCGTGGCCTGAGAAACGCCTGCCGCTCTGGCGACGTCCTTCATGGTGACCATCTCGGAAAGACTAGCCGCTACTTCGGGCTGCCTTGCGCCGCAGCCCGGCCCATTCAGGACTTCACGATGAAGCCGGCATCGATGACCAGCGGCGTGGCGGTGATGTAGCGGCCCGGATCGGTCACCAGATACAGGATGGCGTTGCTGACGTCCTGCGGCTGGATCCACGGCACCGGAAGGATATGGGTGCCGCTGAACGTGTCGACGACATCGTCGCGGGTGGGCTTGTCGAGGTCCGGCCGGAACAGGCCGTAGACGAAGTCGTTGTTGATCATATGGGTGTCGACGCAGGTCGGATTCACCGAGTTGACCCGGATGTTGTACTGGCCGAGTTCGCGGGCCAGCGAGGTCATCAGCCCGGTCACGCCGTGTTTGGCCGCGGCGTAGGACGAGATGTTCTCGGCGCCCTTGATCGCCTCGGTGGAGCCGATGAAGACGATCGACCCGCCCTCGTTCTGGGCGATCATGGTCGGGATCGCGGCCTTGACCGTGTGGAACACGCCGTTGAGGTTGATGTCCACCATCTCGCGCCAGTCCTGCGGGCTGATCTCCCAGGTCTTGGCGCCCGAGCAGATCCCCGCGTTCGGGATGACGATGTCCACCCGGCCGAATTGCTCGATGCCACGGTCGAATACGGCCTTGACCTGTTCGAAGTCCCGGGTGTCGGCGACCTCGGCGACGATCTGGGCGCCGGTCTCCTTGACCTGACGGATGGTCTCGTGCAGATCGTCGTCGGTGGCGCCGGGGTAGGCCGTGGTCGACGGTTTGGCGCAGAGGTCGAGTCCGATGATATCGGCACCCTCCCGCGCCAGGGTCAGGGCGTGTGAACGGCCTTGTCCGCGTGCGATTCCGGTGATGAAGGCTACCTTGCCGGCAAGTTGTCCCATGAGAACTCCTCTGTCGATGGATTTGGTGAATCGTATCATCAGATGGCGACTCCGGATCGGGGGTCGGTGGTGTTTAACTGCGATGATACGATTCACCATGAGCGTCTGGCGGCGCTGGGCCGGCGGGTGAAGGATTAGATTGATCGAGAACGTGCGATCACGACACGACCGATGAGCAGAGGTGGCCTATGACCGACTATCCGCGGCTGAATTGGGGCCTGATCGGCGCCAGCGATATCGCCGAGACGCGGATGATCCCCGCGCTCCGGCGCGACGGGCACAGCGTTGTCGGGGTCGCCAGCCGTTCCGTCGAGCACGCCGCGGCGTACGCCGAGCGTAATGACATACCTTCGGGTAAGTCAGATTTCAGTCTCGAGTCGCTGCTGGGGGATCCGGCCATCGACGCGGTGTACATCTCCAGCACCAACGAGCAGCACCTCGCTCACGCCGCAGCGGCGGCCGCGGCGGGCAAACATGTGCTGTGCGAGAAACCGATATCGACCGACCTCGACAGCGCACGAAAGATCGTCGCGGCGTGCGCCGAACACGGTGTGGTGCTGGCGGTGAACCATCATCTTCCCGCGGCGGGCACCCACCGCACCGTGCGCACGCTGGTCGGCGACGGTGCGATCGGGCGGGTGCTTTCGGTCGACGTCCGGCACACGGCGCTACTTCCGGAGCGGTTGCGCGGCTGGCGGCTGAGTGACGCTCCCGGCGCGGGCGTCGTGATGGATCTGGCGGGTCACGATGTGTCGGTGGTCAATCCGCTGCTGGGCACCCGCGCAATGGCGGCGACGGCGATCACTGTGCGCCAAGGCCGCTGGGATGCCGCCGCGGAGGACGCCGCGGCGGCGGTCCTGCTGTACGAGGACGACGTCCTGGTTCGGCTGCACGACGCGTTCACCACGCCGTACACACCAAGCTATCTGGAGGTCCACGGCGAACTCGGCAGCATCCGTGCGCCGGAGGTGATGACCCCCGAACCGATCGGCGCCGTCTTCCTGAACGATGCCGCGGGCGAGCGTGAGATCGAGGTGCTCGACCGCAGGCATCCGTACGACGTCACCCTGGAGCACTTCACCCGCGCGGTGCACGGCGACGGTCGCCCCGTCGTCGACGGGCAGGATGCGGTGAACGCGCTGACGGCCTGTCTGGCCATCCTCGAATCGGCCGAAACCGGGCGGCGGGTCGCGGTGGGTCAGGACCCGAGTCCGCGGGAGATGACCAGCCGCTGAATCTGGTTGGTGCCCTCGAAGATCTGGGTGATCTTGGCTTCCCGCATGAACCGTTCGACGCGGAAGTCCCTGGTGTAGCCGACCCCGCCGAGCACCTGCACGGCGTCGGTGGTGACCTTCATCGCGGCGTCGGTGGCCACCAGCTTGGCGACGCTGGCCTGCGTCGAATACGGCAGGCCGGCGTCGCGGCGGCGGGCGGCGTCCAGATAGGTGGCCCGGGCGCTGATCACCCCCGCGGCCATATCGGCCAGCAGGAATCCCAAACCCTGATGGTCGATGATCTTGCGGCCGAAGGTCGTTCGCTCCTGCGCGTAGCGCACCGCCTCGTCGAGCGCGGCCTGGGCGATGCCGACGGCGACCGCGGCGATGCCGAGCCGGCCGGAATCCAGGGCGGAGAACGCGATCGACAGGCCCTGGCCTTCCTCGCCGATCAACCGGTCGGCGTCGAGGACGGCGTTGTCGTAGAACGCCGACGTGGTGGGTACCGCGTGCAGGCCCATCTTCTCCTCGGGTTTGCCGAAGCTCAGGCCGCCGAGGTCGCCGGGGACCAGGAAGCACGAAATCCCGCGGGAGCCTTCCCCGGTGCGGGCGAACAAGGTATAGAAATCCGCCCGGCCGCCGTGGGTGATCCAGGCTTTCGACCCGTTGAGGACATATCCGTCGTCAGATCGGGTCGCCTTGCAGTTCAGCGCGGCGGCGTCCGATCCGGCCTGCGGTTCGGACAGGCTGTAGGCGCCGATCTGTTCGCCGGAGAGCATGCCGGGCAGCCAGCGGGACTTCTGCTCCTCGGTGCCGAACATCAGCAGCGGATGCGAGGACAGGCTGTGCACGCTGACCGCCACCGCGATCGCCGCCCAGCGGGCCGCGATCTCCTCCAGCACCTGCAGATACACCTCGTAGGGTTGACCGCCGCCACCCCACTGCTCGGGCTGGGGCAGGCTCAACAGGCCGGCGGCGCCGAGTTGGGCGAACACGCCCTCGGGGTAGGTCTCGGCCTTCTCGTGCTCGTCGACGATCGGGTCGAGGACCTTATCGGCGATGTCGCGGGTCAGCGCGATGAGCTCGGAGGCTTCGTCGGAGGGCAGGAGGCGGTCGACCGGCATGGTTGCATATCCTAGTTTCCGCGCCCGGTCCTCCCGCGAGGAGACACAAAACTGTCCACTTTCGCGGTAAAAGGGGCAGGTTTGTGTCTGCTCGGCGGAAAAAGTTACAGCGCGGCGAGGATGTCGTTGACGCGGTCGCGGGCGTCGCCGAACAGCATCTGGGTGTTGTCGCGGAAGAACAGCGGGTTCTGCACGCCGGCGTAGCCGGAGGCCATGGATCGTTTGAACACGATGACGTTGTCGGCGTTCCAGACCGTGAGTACGGGCATGCCGGCGATCGGTGAGCCCGGATCTTCGGCGGCGGCCGGGTTGACGGTGTCGTTGGCGCCGATCACGAGTACGACGGCGGTGTCGTCGAAGTCGTCGTTGATCTCGTCCATTTCCAGCACGATGTCGTAGGGCACCTTGGCCTCGGCCAGCAGCACGTTCATATGCCCGGGCAACCGGCCCGCGACCGGGTGGATGCCGAACCGGACGTTGACCCCGCGATCGCGCAGTTTGCGGGTCAGGTCGGCGACCCCGTACTGGGCCTGGGCCACGGCCATCCCGTAGCCGGGGGTGATGATCACCGAGCTGGCCGAGCCGAGCAGTTCGGCGGCGCCCTCGGCGTTGATCTCGCGGTGCTCGCCGTAGTCCTTGTCGTCGGCGGGGCCTGCCTCGATGCCGAAGCCGCCCGCGATGACCGAGATGAACGACCGGTTCATCGCCTTGCACATGATGTAGGACAGGTAGGCACCGGAGGAGCCGACCAGCGCGCCGGTGATGATCAGCAGGTCGTTGCCGAGCAGGAAGCCCGAGGCCGCCGCAGCCCAGCCGGAGTAGCTGTTGAGCATCGACACCACGACCGGCATATCGCCACCTCCGATGGAGGCGACCAGGTGCCAGCCCAGCAGCAGCGCCAGCACGGTGACCACCACCAGCAGCCACAGCTGCGGGTCGATCACGAACCACACGGTGAGCGCGAAGAACACCACGAGCGCGCCGACGTTGAGGTAGTTCTTGCCGGGCAGCATCAGCGGCGCGGACTTGATCCGGGCCGAGAGTTTGAGGTTGGCCACGATCGACCCGGTGAAGGTCACCGCACCGATGAAGACGCCGACGAACACCTCGGCCGAGTGGATCCCGGTCATCCCCTCGGCGGCCAGCTTGAGCGCCTCATCCCCGTGGGGTGCGTTCTCGACGTCGAGATAGCCGTTCCAGCCGACCAGCACCGCGGCCAGACCCACGAAGCTGTGCAGCAGGGCGATCAGTTCGGGCATACCGGTCATCTCGACCACCCGCGCGCGCCACAGCCCGATCGCCGCGCCGATGATCATCGCCCCGATCAACAGGCCAAGGCCCAGCGGCGAGATGGTCCGGTTGATCGCCAGCGCGATGGTCGCGATCAGCGCCACCGCCATACCGGCGATGCCGAACGTGTTGCCCGCCTTCGACGTTTCATGCTTCGACAGCCCGGCCAGCGCCAGGATGAACAGCAGAGCCGCGATGATGTAGGCCGCGGTCGCGGCGGTTTCGATGTTGAACATGGAGTCCGTTCCAGAGTTTCCGGGTGCGCAGGCTCTAGCTGCGGGAGAACATGCCGAGCATGCGACGCGTCACCGCGAAGCCGCCGAAGACGTTGATGCTGGCCAGCAGGATCGCCGCGCAGGCCAGCGCGGTGACCGCGGGGTCATGGTGGCCGATCTGCAGCAGCGCACCCACCACGATGATTCCCGAGATCGCGTTGGTCACCGACATCAGCGGGGTGTGCAGCGCGTGGTGCACATTGCCGATCACGTAGTAGCCGATCACGATGGCCAACGCGAACACCACGAGGTGGACCTGCAGCGCCGGTGGTGAGATCGCGACCAGCCCGAACAGCACGGCCGCGACCACGAACGTGACGCCCAACCGGCGCCCGGTCGACATCGGCTGCTTCGGTTCGGCGGCCGCCACCGGTGCGGCGGCCGGCGCGGCCACCGGTGCGGCCGAGACCTGCACGGGTGGCGGCGGCCAGGTGCTCTGTCCGTCGCGCACGACCGTCATCGACCGTTGCACCACATCGTCGAAATCCAGGACGACTTTGCCGTCCTTGTCCGGGGTCAGCAGCTTGAGCAGGTTCACCAGGTTGGTGCCGTAGAGCTGCGACGCCGTCGCGGGCAGCCGCCCGGCCAGGTCGGTGTAGCCGATGATGGTCACACCGTTGTCGGTGACGACAGCCTGGTCTTTGACCGTGCCCTCGACGTTGCCGCCGTTGGCCGCGGCCATATCGACGATGACGCTGCCCGGCCTCATCGACGCCACCATGTCGGCGGTGATGATGCGGGGCGCGGGCCGCCCGGGGATCAGCGCCGTGGTGATGATGATGTCGACATCGCCGGCCAGCTCGCCATACAGCGCGGCCTCGCGGGCCTTGTAGTCCTCGCCCATCTCCTTGGCGTAACCGGTGGCCGACACCTCGGCCGCCGCCGGGTCCACCGACACATATTCACCGCCCAGCGAGGCGACCTGGTCGGCGACCTCGGGCCGCGGATCGGTGGCCCGCACCACCGCACCCAGGCTGCCCGCAGCGCCGATCGCGGCCAGACCGGCCACACCGGCCCCGACCACCAGCACCTTGGCCGGCGGAACCTTGCCCGCCGCGGTCACCTGCCCGGTGAAAAACCGGCCGAAAGCATGCGCGGCCTCGACCACCGCCCGGTAACCGGCGATATTGGCCATCGAGGACAACACGTCCAACGACTGGGCCCGCGAGATCCGCGGCACCGCGTCCATCGCCAACACCGTGATCGGACGCGACGACAGCTTCTCGACCAGGTCGGGTTTGAGCGCCGGAGAGATCAGGCCGACCAGCATGGCACCGTCACGCAGCGCCGCGATCTCGGCATCGTCGGGCGCGTTCACCTTCAACACCACATCGGCCGACCACGCGTCACCGATCTCAGCGCCCGCGTCCACATAGGCACCGTCGGAGAAACTCGACGCGACGCCCGCGCCGGACTCTACGACAACTGCATAGCCGAGCTTGCTAATCTGCCCGACGGTCTGCGGCGTCGCGGCGACGCGGGTCTCACCGGAGAGAGACTCGCGCGGTATCCCGATGATCATCGGAAGAGTCTTTCATCTGCGGCTGGACGCCACGTATGCCCCCTCGCCCAGTGAGCAGGGTGCTTAAGAGTCAGAGCCAGTCGCGGCGCTTGAACATCACGTACAACAGGACCACGAGCACCGCGATCAGCGCCGAGCTCGCGATGAAGCCGACCACGGTGTTGATGCCCGGGTACTCGACGTTCTGGCCGTAGAACCCGGTGATGGCGGTCGGCACCGCGATGATCGCGGCCCAGCCGGTCAGCTTCTTCATCACCGTGTTCAGCCGGGCGTCCTGCAGCGACAGGTTGGTCTCGAACACCGTGGTGACCATGTCGCGCAGCGATTCGGTCCACTCCGAAGCGCGCAGCACGTGGTCGTACAGGTCGGCGTACAGGGGGTCCAGTTCGGGTGCCGTCTTGGAGTCCAGCCTGCGGTGCTGGATGGTGCTGACCACCTCGCGCATCGGCAGCACCACCCGCCGCAGCTCGACCAGGTCCTTGCGCAACCCGAAGGTGCGGCGCTGCAGGCCGTGCCGGGGACCCCCGTCGTCGAACAGCTCGTCCTCCAGCGATTCGATGGCCTCGTCGAGTGCCTCGACGGCCTCGAAGTGCCCGTCCACCACGACGTCGAGCAGGCCGTGCACGAGCGCCCCGACGCCGTACTGCTGGCCGCCGAGTTCGTCGAAGCGCTGCGACACCTCGTCGATGTCGAACCGGTCGGTGAGTTCGGTGTCCCCGGTATCGACGGACGGCAACCGGACCGTGATCAGTCCGCGCGGCAGGACGAACGCCGAGATGCGGTGTTTGATCAGGGTGGACGTGAAGGACGTGGGGTCCTGCGCCGGCGCCCTGGTGTCCACCGCATACACCGTGAAGAACGTATGCGTGTGGTACACAGACGCTTTGGTGCGCTCCTTGGGCGCGGTGACATCCTCGACGGCCCAGATGTTGAGCCCGAGTTCGGCGGCCAGGCTCTGCAGCGTCTCGTGGTCGGGGTCGAAGATGTCGGCCCACAGCAGGGCGTCCTCGGCGGCAAGGCAATCCGAGATCGCCGAGAAGGTGAACTCGTCGACGGGCTGCCCGGATCGCCAGACCCGTCCCCGCACCTGCGTCGTGGGCACGCCTCATGGTAATTCGGGCTCAGGGGCGTCTCAGGTAGCTCGGTACTCTCGATGGAGTGCCGGACTCCCCGCTCGACAACCTGCTTGCGCGCACCGGAGGCATCCGCGGCCTCATCGCCTCAGGCCTGCCGGTGACCGTGTATGCGACGGTCTCGGCGCTGTCGGGTCGCGTGCCCGCGGTCATCGCCGCGCTGATGACCGCGGCCATCGTGTTGGGCTGGCAGCTGCTGCGCCGCGAATCCCTTCGCCCCGCGCTGTGGGGTTTCGCCGGAGTGGCCGCCTGCGCGGGTCTGGCCCTGGTCACCGGGCAGGCCAAGGACTTCTACCTGCCGGGCATCTGGATGGCCCTGGTGTGGGCCGTCGTGCTCACGCTCTCGGTCGTCATTCGGCGGCCGCTGGTCGGCGTGGTGTGGGCCTGGGCCACCGGACGCGACGGCATGTGGCGGCGAGTTCCCCGGGTGCTCTTGGCATTCGACGTCGTCACCGCCGTCCTGGCGTCGGCGTCCTGGTCGCGGTTCCTGGTGCAGAACTACCTCTACGGCACCAACCAGGACGAGCTGCTCGCGGTCGCGCGGATCGCCATGGGGTGGCCACTGGCCCTGATCACCACCGCAATGATGCTGCTGGCCGCCCGGTACGCGATGCGGACCCTCCCGCAGCCCGCCACCGCAACCTGACCAGGCCGAAAAACTCACCGCGATTCCAGGCCTTCCCGGCGCCCGCCCCGGCCGGTAGCAATACCCGGGTGAACCCGACGCTGCCTGCCTGCTGTTGCTGAAGCCCAGCCACCGACCTCGCTTCAGCAACAGAAAGTCGACCGACAGTGTCCGTCTTCGTCGATATCGTCCCCGGTGACTCCGAGACCGGTTCACCACCTCCGGCCGCGCAGGCCAACCGGTGGCGCGCCGGTCTGACCAAGGCCGCCCTGCCGTTGCTGTCGGTCGTGGTGTTCTTCGCGGTGTGGCAGTTGGTCGCGGTCGCGGGCATCTGGAACCAGACCTTCGTGCCGTATCCGGCCACGGTGTGGCGGGCCTTCCTCGACCTGTCCACCACCCACGACGGGGTCCGTGGCTACGGCGGCTACCTGCTGGTCGAGCACCTCTACATGACGTTGCGCCGGGTGCTGGCCGGTGTGGTGATCGGCGTGGTGATCGGTGTCCTGCTCGGTCTGCTGATGGGTTCGGTCGGCTGGTTGCGCAGTGTCCTGGAACCATGGCTGACCTTCCTGCGCGCCCTGCCGCCGCTGGCCTACTTCTTCCTGTTGGTGATCTGGCTGGGCATCGACGAAGCCCCGAAGATCACGCTGCTGGCGCTGGCCGCGCTGCCCCCGGCGGCCGTCGCCACCACGGCCGCCGTCCTGGCCGCACCGGTCGGGCTGCAGGAGGCGGCCCGCGCCCTTGGCGCGACCAGGGCCGAGGTGATCCGCGATGTCGTGGTGCCCTCGGCGCTGCCGGAGACCTTCACCGGCATCCGGCTGGCGGTCGGCATGGCCTACTCATCGGTGGTGGCCGCGGAACTGTTCAACGGCATCCCCGGTATCGGCGGATTGGTCAAGGACGCAAGCAATTACAACAACACACCGGTCGTGCTGGTCGGGATCTTCGCCATCGGGATCTCGGGTCTGATCATCGACGGCGGCCTGCGGGCCGCCGAGCGCCGTGCGGTTCCGTGGAGAGGGAAGATATGAAGCTGAGAGCACTACTGGCCACCGCCGCGGCCGCGGGCCTGACGCTGGCCGGGTGCGCGATCGACCACTCCGGGCAGGACGCCCAGAAGCCGACGATTCGCCTTGGCTACCAGTCCTTTCCGAGCGGTGACCTGATCGTCAAGAACAACCGGTGGCTCGAGGAGGCACTGCCCGACTACAACATCAAGTGGACGAAGTTCGACTCGGGCGCCGACGTCAACACCGCGTTCATCGCCAAGGAACTCGACTTCGGCGCCATCGGTTCCAGCCCGGTCGCCCGCGGTCTGTCGGCCCCGCTGAACATTCCGTACCGGGTGGCGTTCGTGCTCGACGTCGCCGGCGACAACGAGGCGTTGGTGGCGCGCAACGGCACCGGCGTCAACACCATCGCCGACCTCAGGGGTAAGCGGATCGCCACGCCATTCGCCTCGACCGCGCACTACAGCCTGCTCGCCGCGCTGGCGCAGAACGGGCTGTCGCCCAGCGATGTTCAGCTGATCGACCTGCAACCGCAGGCCATCCTGGCGGCCTGGGATCGTGGCGATATCGCGGCCGCCTACACCTGGCTGCCCACGTTGGATCAGCTGCGCCCGACCGGCAAGGAGCTGATCACCAGCAGGCAACTGGCCAAGGACGGCAAGCCGACTCTTGACCTGGCGGCGGTCGCCGACGAGTTCTCCTCGGCGCACCCCGACGTCGTCGACGTCTGGCGTCAGCAGGAGGCCCGCGCCCTCGACGTGATCAAGAACGACCCGGATGCGGCGGCCAAGGCGATCGCCGCCGAGATCGGACTGTCCCCCGAAGACGTTGCGGGACAACTCAAGCAGGGCGTGTACCTGACCCCGGCCGAGGTGGCGTCGCCGACCTGGCTTGGCGCCGACGGCGCGCCGGGCAATATCGCCACCAACCTGCAGAGCGCCTCGCAGTTCCTGGCCGATCAGAAGCAGATCCCGGCCGCGGCCCCGCTGTCGACGTTCCAGGACGCCATCTATACGAAGGGGCTGCCCGGTGTCCTCACCAAACAGTGACGCCACGGGCGGGCTGCGGATCGCCAACGTGGCGCACCGGTACGGCCGGGGCAGCAGTGCGGTCACCGCCCTCGGCCCGGTCGACCTCGATGTGGCGCCAGGGGCGTTCCTGGTGCTGGTGGGCGCGTCGGGCTGCGGTAAGAGCACGCTGCTGCGGCTGATCGCCGGATTCGAGACCCCGTCGGAAGGCGAGGTCGAGGTGGCCGGAACCCGCCCGACACCAGGGGTCACCTCGGGGGTGGTGTTCCAGCAGCCCCGGCTGTTCCCGTGGCGCACGGTAGGCGGCAACGTCGACCTCGCGCTCAAATACGCCGGGGTGCCGCGGGACCGCCGGGCGCAGCGCCGCGAGCAGCTGCTCGACCGGGTCGGCCTGGAAGGCATTGCGGACCGCAAGATCTGGGAGATCAGCGGTGGGCAGCAGCAGCGGGTCGCGATCGCCAGGGCATTGGCGGCCGAGACCCCGCTGTTCCTGCTCGACGAACCGTTCGCGGCGCTCGACGCGCTGACCCGTGAGCGGCTGCAGGAGGATGTCCGCGAGGTGAGCGCCGAGTCCGGCCGCACCACGGTGTTCGTCACCCACAGCGCCGACGAGGCGGCGTTCCTCGGTTCACGGATCGTGGTGTTGACCCGCCGCCCCGGCAAGGTCGCGCTGGACCTGCCCGTCGACCTGCCGCGCACCGGTGTCGACGCCCACGAACTGCGCCGGTCTCCGGAGTATCTGCGGTTGCGGGCCGAGGTGGGCGAGGCGGTCAAGGCGGCCGCGGCGTAGCCGCGAATCCGACATCGGCGGCGTAGCAGCGGGGTGGGTCAGCCGTGGCTGGCGCGCAGGTAAGTGACGTCGCTGAACAGGGCGAAGTTGTCGTCCTGCGGGTAGCTCAGCCCGTTGGCGGTGTAGAGATCGTCCATGGTGCGGGCGGTGCTGTGCCAGCCGAGTCCGCCGAGGTAGTCGGGGACGTGGCTGCGCTCGCCCTGGTACACCAGCGCACTGATGTTCACGGCGGTCTGCTTCCAGCGTTCGCGCAGATGTGCCGACCGTTCGTCGTGGAAGATCGACATATCGGGGACGTATTCGGTGGCGAGTTGGCTGCCGGGCGCGCTGAGGGTGTTGATCCGGTCGAACAACGCGTCCTGGGCCTCGGTCGGCAGGTACACCAGCAGGCCCTCGGCGCTCCACGCGGTCGGGGCGGTCGGATTGAACCCGGCCCGGCGCAGCGACTCCGGCCAGTCGTCGCGCAGATCGGCCGCCACCGGGCGATGCGTCGCACTCGGCTGGGCGCCGAGACCGGCGAGCGTGCTGGTTTTGAACTCGATGACCTCCGGCAGGTCGACCTCGTAGACCACGGTGCCGGGCGGCCAGCCGAGCCGGTAGGCGCGGGTGTCCAGACCGGACGCCAGGATCACCGCCTGCCGGACCCCGGCCCGCGCGGCGTTGAGGAAGAAGTCGTCGTAGAACCGGGTGCGTACGGCCATGTGTTCGCCGGACCGGTGCGGGTCGTAATCGGGGACGTCCTCGGGAATGTCACCGTCGAGCACCCTGGTGAAGAAATCGATGCCGACCGCGCGCACCAGGGGCTCGGCGTAGGGGTCGCTGATCAGGGGTTGTTCGCTGCGCGATGCCAGCGCCCGCGAGGTGGCCACCATCGTGGCGGTGGCGCCCACGCTGGTGGCCAGATCCCAGCTGTCGTTATCGGTCCGCACTTTCGGCACGCTACACGCGCCGGCGGCCGGCCCGGACCCGGCCTCTAGACGACGACCACCATCTTCCCGCCGGCCTCACCCGATTCCATCACCCGGTGCGCCTCCCGGATCTCGTCGAAGGAGAACACCCGCGACGGGGCGGCCTCGATCTCGCCGTCGGCGACCCGGCGGGCGATATCGCCCAGCGGTACATCCGACAACGGGAATCCTGGTGTGCCGAACACGAAGCTGCCGAAGAAGCTGAGGTTGACCCCGCTGGCCATCCGCAGCAGCGGGTTGAAGTCGGGGATCGGATCGAGCCCGCCCAGCCAGCCGGCCAGGCACGCGGTCCCGCCGCGGCGCAGCATGTCCAGCGAGTCGAGGATCGTGCTGTTGCCCACCAGGTCCAGCACCGCGTCGATCGCGCCGGCCTCGGCGATGTGTGCGCTGAGATCCGGGACCTCGCGCTCGGCACGGTGCACTCCCAGCTTCTCCAGCAGCCCGAAGCGTTCGGGATTGCGGGTGGTGGCGATGACCGTGGCGCCCGCGTTGACCGCGAGCTTGACCGCGGCCTGGCCGAACGATGAGGTGGCACCGCGGATCACCAGCGTCTGTCCGGCCTTCAGGTCGATGTTGCGGAACAGGCACGTCCATGCGGTGGCATAGGTTTCGGGCAGGGCGGCCAGCTGCGCCCACGGCAGATCGGAGTCGATGAGCGCGACGTTGGCGGCCCGCACCCGGGTGTATTCGGCGTAGCTGCCGTTGATGGTGCGGCCAAGGCCGCCCATCAGCGCGGCGACCTTGGCGCCGACCGGGAACTCGCCGCCGGGGCAGGAGTCGACGATGCCGACGCATTCGATGCCGCTGACCGGGGCCGACTCGGCCCATTCCCCGCGGCGCATATGCATTTCGGCATGGTTGATGCCGAAGCCCTTGACCTGGATGACGACCTCGCCGGCCTCCGGTTCGGGTTTGGGGATATCGGTGTAGACCAGGCGGTCCAGTCCGCCGAAGCCGTCGAGAACGATGGCGCGCATGGTGGTGCTCATGATCGACTCTCCAGGATGGTGTTGAGCTGCAACAGATCTGTGGCGATGAGGGTTGGCGCAGGGACTCCCGGCGCCGGCAGGGCGGCGTTGCCGGGACGGGTGATGAGCGCGCCGCCGAAGCCCGCGGCCTGCGCGCCCAGCGTGTCCCACATGTGGGCGGCGACCATCATGCAGTCGGCCGGGGCCAGGCCCAGGCTGTCGGCGACGCCGGTGTAGAGCACCGCCGAAGGCTTGAACGCCCGATGCTCGTCGACGGTGAACTGCCGCTCGAAATACCCGGCCAGGCCGGCATGCTCCAACGGTGTCGGGCCTTCTCGATGCGGGGAATTCGTCAGCGTCACAAGGCGGTAGCCGTTGTCGCGAAGCCGTCGCAGCCCCTCCTCGACGTCGGGATGGGCCGGCATGGTGCGCATCCCCTCGGCCAGGGCCGCCAGATCGTCCTCGCCGATGTCGACGCCGCGGATCTCGGCGAGCATCCGCAGCACCGCCTGGCCCAGCGCGAAGAAGTCGGTGTAGCGCTCGGCCAGCGTGACGGCCATGGAGTACATCACCAGTTGGCCGAACCACTCCCGCAGCATGTCGGGGTCGCCGAAGATCCGGTCGAAATGCGGTCGCAGGGACTCGATGTCGATCAGGGTCTCGTTGACGTCGAACACCAGCACCTGCGGCCTCATGCGGCGACCCGCCGCTGCAGGAATGCGTCGATCAGTGCGGACACCTCGGCGGCGTGGGTCTCCAGCAGGAAATGCCCACCGTCGAGCAGGTGGATCTCGGCGTCGGCGGCGTCCTTGCCGAACGCCCGGGCGCCGTCGGGCCCGAAGATCGGATCGTGCTCACCCCACACCGCGAGGACCGGAACCCCGGTGGTGCGCAGGTATTCGTGCAGCGCCGGGTACATCGGTGCGTTGGAGGCGTAGTCCAGGAACAGCTTGAGCTGGATCTCGTCGTTGCCGGGGCGGGCCAGCTGCGCGGCATCGTGGGTCCAGGTGTCCGGGCTGATCAGCGTCTCATCGGAGACCCCGGTCAGGTACTGCCATTTGATGCCTTCGACGGACAACGCCGCCCGCACGCCCGCCTCGGTCTGTGGGGTCTGCTCGCGCTGGTAGGCCCAGACCCCGGTCCAGAAGCTCTCGACGAAGCCCTCGTCGTAGCCGTTGCCGTTCTGGGTGACGATCGCGGTGATGGCGTCCGGGTGCCGCAGCGCGAGCCGCCACCCGATCGGGGCGCCGTAGTCCTGGACGTAGATCGCGTAGCGGGACACCCCGAGCTGGTCGAGCAGCCCTTCGGTGAGGTCGGCGAGCGCGTCGAAGGTGTAGTCGAATTCGGTGGCCGCAGGCGCATCGGAGTGTCCGTAGCCGAGGTGATCGGGTGCGATGACGTGGTAGCGCCCGGCCAGTAGCGGGATGAGGTCGCGGAACATGTACGAGCTGGTCGGGAAGCCGTGCAGCAGCACGATCGCCGGGGCATCGGGGGCGCCCGCCTCGCAGTAGTGCAGCCGCTGCCCGTCGACGGTGGCGTAACGGTGGTGAACGGTCATGGCTAACTCCTTAAGTGATTTTTATCGGTTAGCGACATTCAACGCCCATCGGGGTAACCTGTCAATAGCAGTTTGGAGGTTAGATATGGATCTGGTGGCGATGCGGCCGCAGGACGAGACGCTGCTGCTCGATCTGCTCAACACCACGCCGGTGGTGGACGGAGTTCAGCTCGACGACCTGGTCGATCGGAAGGCCGCGCGGACCTGGTTGCGCGAGCGCGGGGTGGCCGAATCCGATCTGGAGGATCTGATCGCCGCGCGGACCGCGCTACAGGCCGTGGTGCGTGGGGTGCGGGGCCCCGAGGTGCTGCAGCCGTTCCTCGACGGGGTGGCGCTGCGCCCCGTGGTGACGGCGGACGGCGTGAGTTGGCGGGTGACCGCCGAGGGTGTCGCGGACGGGGCGGCGCGGGCCGTGCTGGCCTGGGACGGGCTGCGGATCACCAGCCCGGGACGGCTCCGCGCGTGTGCGAACGACGATTGCCGGTTGTTTCTCATCGACCGCAGCAAGCCAAACACCGCACGCTGGTGCTCGATGGCGATCTGCGGAAACCGAATGAAGGCGCGCAGGCATTACCGGCGCGCGAAGGCTACGAACCGGGACTACACCGGGGGATAGGCGGGCGGTGGGTAGACGCCTCGCAGACCCCACGGCACCCAGTTGAAGAAATACTCGATTTCATCGCTGGCGTCGTAGTCGGGATTGGGATCCATTTCGGCAGTCTAGACCGACGGAGCGGGACCCGAACAGATATTGCCTACACTATCAACCATCCAGTTGATTGAAACCCCGGCACGGTCCGGACAATGCTGATAGTGAGTGTCCTATGTCATCGGAAGCAGACGCCGGCCGGGGCCGGGTAGCGGCAGCCACCAACGGATCCTCGCGGCGAGACGAATTGCTCACCGTCGCGGCCAAGCTCTTCGCCGCGCGCGGCTATCACGGCACCCGGATGGATGACGTCGCCGAAGCCGTCGGCCTCAACAAGGCCACCGTCTATCACTACTACTCCAGCAAGTCGTTGATCCTCTACGACATCTACAAGGGAAGCGCCGATTTCACGGTGGAGGCGTTGCACGACGATCCGAGCGCATCGGCGCGCGAGACCATCTACCACTTCACCCGGCGGCTGCTCGTCGGCATCGCCAACGACCTCGAGCGGGCCGCGGTGTACTTCCAAGAGGGCCCCTACATCACCGAGTGGTTCACCGAGGACCAGGTCGACTACATCCGCCGTGCCGAGGCCCAGGTGTACGAGCATGTGCGCGACGTCATCGACCGGGGTATCGCCAGCGGCGAGTTCTACGACTGCGACTCGCACGTGCTGGCGCTGGGCTACATCGGCATGACGCTGGGTGCCTATCGCTGGCTGCGCCCGCACGGCAGGCGCACCGCCGAGGAGATCGCCGTCGAGTTCAGCACCGCGCTGCTCCGCGGGCTGATCCGGGACGAGGCGGTACGCACCGGACAACCCCTCGGAATCGACGTCGGCCAGACGCCGTAGCCGCCAAAGCGACGGTTTCACAACTTATCCCGTAAGGGTATTAAGCGATACCAATTTGGCCTTGGACAGGTATCGTTCCGCTCCCTATTTTGTAGTGATGGCTGCCACAGCGGCGGCTTTTACGCGCGTCCTCTCACACATACAGGAGCGAACGTCATGACGACTCCCGCCCTTCGCAGAAACCGCCGCATCCTGGCCGGCGCCGCCATCTGCGGCCTGGTCCTCAGCGCCTGCGGTGGCGTCCAGACCAGCACCGGAAGCGGATCCGGCGACGGCTATCCATCGGGCACGGTGGAGATGTACGTCGGCGCCTCGGCCGGCGGCTCGAGCGACCTGATCAGCCGGGCCGTCTCGAAAGGACTCAGCGACTCCCTCGGCGCATCGTTCCCGGTGATCAACCGCGAGGGCGCCAACGGGGCGCTGGCCGCCGCCGAGGTGGCCAAGGCCAAACCCGACGGCGCGGTCATCTCGATCCAGAACGCCTCGCTGTTCACCATCACCCCACTCGCGGTCAGCGCCAACGAGGTCACCAACATCGACGACTTCGACGTCGTCTACGGGGTGTCGCGCGACGACTACGTGCTGGTGACCAACCCGGCCAGCGGATACAAGACGCTCGACGACATCAAGAACTCCAAGCGGGTGGTGCGGTACGGCACCACCGGCGTCGGCACCGGTGCACAGCTGTCGGCGGCATTGCTGTTCAAGACGAGTGGCGTGCAGTCCCAGGCGGTTCCGTTCGACGGCGGCGCCCCGGCCCTGGCCGCGGTGCTGGGCAACCAGGTGGACGCGGCCGCGATCCAGATCGGTGAGGGGATCGAGAACATCCAATCGGGCAAGCTGACCCCGCTCGCGGTCTTCGGCCCCGACCGGGTCAGCTACCTGCCCGAGGTGCCGACCGCCAAGGAGGCCGGCCTGGACGTCGAGGTGACGCAGTACCGGTTCATGACGGTGCCCAAGGGCACGCCGCAGGAGGTCAAGGACAAGCTCATCGAGGGGATGAAGGCCACGTTCGGCACCGAGCAGTACAAGAAGTTCAACGAGCAGAACAGCCTCACCCCGATGGAGATCCCGGGCGACAAGGTGCTGGACCAGCTCAAGGCGGATAAGCAGCGCTACGCCGATCTGGTCAAGCAGTACGGCATCAACCTCACCGACAAAGCCTGATGACCGAGTTGCGCGAACCTCACACCCCCGACGTACTGGCCGAGATCGAGGCCGAGGTCGCCCAGGAGCTGGCCGAGGAGCAGCCGCCCGCGGGCGGTCCCCTCTACCAGGTGATCGGCGCCCTGGTCGGGGTCGCCGTCGGCGTGACCGGCGCGGTCCTGGCCTACCGGTACGGGCTCGGCTCCCTGCACGAACCCGGCCCCGGCCTGTGGCCCTTCGTGGTCAGCGTGGTGATCGCGGCACTGTCGGTGCTCCTGCTGGTGGTGGGGCGCGGTCTGACCGACAGCGAGAAGTTCACCCGCAGCAGCATCCTGGCGGTCGCCGGCGCGGCTACCTTCGCCGCCTTCGGTCTGCTGTTGCCGTTGGTCGGCTTCGAGATCCCCGCGGTGCTGCTGTGTGTGATCTGGTTGCGGTTCCTCGGCGGCGAGAGTTGGCGCAGCACCATCGTGATCAGCCTGGTCACCACCGCGGTGTTCTATCTGCTGTTCCTCTACGGGCTGCGCATCCCGCTGCCGCACCTGCTCAACTTCTGAGCCGGCTAGCCGAAACATCATGGACTTCAACGCATTTGTGGACGGATTCGCGCTCGTCGTCGAACCCAAGAACCTGTTGTACTGCCTGGTCGGTGTGCTCATCGGCATGGTGATCGGGGTGCTGCCCGGGCTCGGCCCGGCGGCCACCATCGCCATCCTGCTGCCGATCACCTACACGATCGACCCGGTGGCCGCGATCATCATGCTGGCCGGTATCTACTACGGCGCCCAGTACGGCGGCACCATCACCTCGGTGCTGCTGCGACTACCCGGCGAGGCATCCTCGGTCGTCACCGTCTTCGACGGCTTCGCGCTGGCCAAACAAGGCAAGGCGGGGACCGCGCTCGGCATCGCCGCGATCGGATCATTTGTCGGAGCGACGATTTCGATCGTCGGGCTGACCCTGCTCGCGCCCGTGGTGGCCAGCGTGGCCCTCGACTTCGGGCCGCCGGAGTACGCCGCCCTCGCGCTGCTCGGTGTGCTGCTGGTCGCCACCATCGGCAGCGGCAACAAGCTCAAGGCGCTGATCGCCGGCGCCATCGGCCTGCTGTTGGCCACCGTGGGGCGGGACAGCTTCAGCGGAGCCTCCCGCTTCACCTTCGACAGCCTGCAACTCGCCGACGGCATCGACTTCGTCGTCGTCGCAATGGGTTTGTTCGGTGTCGGCGAGATCCTCTACAACCTCGAACAACGGCACGGTAAGCCGCACGTGCCCGCCAAGGTCGGCAACATCTGGCCGTCGCGCAAGGACCTCAGGCAGTCCACCGGTGCCATCGGACGCGGTTCGCTGATCGGATTCGTTCTGGGCGTGCTCCCCGGCGGCGGTGCGGTGCTGTCGTCGATCGTGGCCTATGCCACCGAGAAACGGCGCTCCAAGACACCCGAGCGATTCGGGCGCGGTGCCATCGAGGGCGTGGCCGCGCCGGAAACGGCGAACAACGCCGCCGCGACATCGTCGTTCATCCCCCTGCTCACCATAGGGCTGCCCGCGAACGCGTCGATGGCGATGCTGTTCGGGGCACTGTTGATCCTCGGAATCTCGCCTGGACCGCAACTCGTCGATGAGCACCCCGACGTGTTCTGGGGCGTGATCAACTCGATGTACATCGGCAACCTGCTGCTGCTGTTGCTCAGCATCCCACTGGTCGGCATCTTCGTGCGGATCCTGCGGGTCAGGCCGGCGATCCTGGCGCCGATCACCGCGCTCATCACGATTCTGGGCGTGTACACGATCAACAATTCGACCTTCGACATCTTCCTGATGCTCGGGTTCGGCATCATCGGATACCTGATGAAGAAGGCCGGATTCGACCCGGGCCCAATGGTGTTGGCGTTCGTCCTCGGGTCGATCATCGAGTCGAGCACCCGCAGGTCCCTGCTGATCTTCGGCGGCGATCCGACCGGATTCCTCACCAGGCCCATCTCGGGGAGCATCCTGGCGGCTTTCGTCCTGCTCGCACTGCTTCCGGCGGTGCGGTACGTCGTGGCGCGTCGCAAGGCGGCACAGGCCGCACCCGTCACCACCGATGACGGCGAGACCGTCGCCCGTTAGTTACGCGGCGCGGCGACGTGGATTGGTGGAGGTTGTGGTCGGAACGGTTCATACCACCACCATTGCGCGCGTTCCCCGAGTGGGCCGGGGCACGGTGGCGCCACCGGACGAGGGGTGGTGGGTGGCCGGGCCAGTGCTGCGCCGGTCAGTACCCGACCGTCGCCGTCGGTGATCGTGAGCTTTTCGGCGGGCCCGGTGATGGTGATGGTGCCCCCGTGGTGCTGGCGGTGGTGAAACGGGCAGACCAACACCAGATTGGACAGCTCAGTGGCACCGCCGTTCTCCCAGTGCACAATGTGATGGGCATGCAGTCCGCGGGTGGCCCCGCAGCCGGGGACCACGCAACAGTTGTCGCGATGCTCCAACGCTCGGCGTAGCCGCCGATTGACCGTCCGGGTGCCCCGGCCCGATCCGATGACGCGGCCGTGGCGTCGGAACCAGACCTCGCAGGTCGCATCGCAGAGCAGATAGCGACGCTCATCCTCGGTCAGCAGTGGACCCAGATGCAGGGCTGCCACCGGTTTCTCGACGTCGAGATGCACGACCACGGTGGTGTGCTGGCCGTGCGGACGGCGAGCCACGTCGGCGTCCCAGCCGGACTCGACCAGGCTCATGAACGCATCGACCCCGTCGGGGAACGGCGGCGCCTGCTCGGACCGTCCAGTTACATCGTGGTCGTGTTTCCAGTCCGCGATCAGCGCATCCCGGTGCGACTGGTGGGCGGCCTCGAATTTCGCGGCCTCCACCCGCGGCAACCGGATCTTCCAGGTGGTGTACCCGGCACTCTCGGTTTTGCTGATGGAGCGCTGTGGTTCGGGCTTGGGATCCGGCTGGGGACGTGGTTCGAGTTTGACCGCGGTGCGCAGCTGGCTGACCGTGGCGACTTCGGCGAGCTCCGCGTAGTGCTCATCGGATCCGTCGGCGGCGTGTTCGGCGATCACCCCGAACCGGTCCAGTGACAGCCGGCCTTCGCGCATCGCCGTTGCCAGGCGCGGAAACTCCTGCAGCCGTTCGGCGATGGCGACCACGACTTCGGCGTTGCGCGGTGTCACGCCGGTCTTCCAGGCCACCAGCGCCGACATCGACCGGCACCCGGTGGCGCCCCAGAGTCCGTCGCCATCGATTTCGGCGATGATCTCCACCAGCCGGCCGTCGATCGCATTGCGCTGACCGCACAGCTCCGCGAGCTCGTCGAACAGCACATCCAGCCGCTTCACCGGACACGCCTCATCGGCGAAAGGTGCTGCGGTCGTGGACATAACGGTATTGTCCCAGAGGGGTCCGACAACCTCGATGTCAGAGCGTCAGTGACCGCCGGCGTCCAACCGGCGCCGGGTGTTACCAAGGTGCAGGCGCATGGCGGCCCGCGCGAGGTCGGGCTCGCGCGCGATGACCGCGGCCGCCACCTCGTCGTGTTCGCGGCGAACCCGCTCGGCGTGGGCGGCGTCGGTGATCGAATGGGTATCGCCCAGCCGGGTCCGGGCCAGCATGATCATCATCGGGCCCAGCGAGTCCAGCAGATCGACGTAGAACCGGTTGCCGCTGACCTCCGCGATCGCGCGGTGGAACCGGAAATCGGCCTCGACCGCGTCCTGCGGGGCGGCCGCGACGAAATCGGCGAGCGCCGCGCGGACCGCCTCGCTGCCCCGATCGTCGAGGCGGGCCGCGGCCAGCGCCGCGGCCTCGCACTCGACGCCGAGCCGGAAGTCGACCATATCGAGCACATCGCGGTGGGTCCGGATCGCCGCGGACTCCACGGTGAACGAGGTGGGTTCGGGCACCGCGAGCACGAATGATCCACGGCCCTGGAATGTTTCGACCAGGCCCTCGGCCCGCAGCCGGGTCACCGCCTCGCGGACCACGGTGCGCGACACGCCGAATTCCTCGATCAGCTCGGACTCTGAGGGCAGTTTGTGCCCGGGCGGCAGGTCGCCGGCGAAGATCTTGTCCTTCAGGCCGCCGACCACCCGCTGCGATGCGCTCATGCGCCGAATTCTGCCCGTTCCTTGGTCAGTGCCCGCATCTGGTCGCTGAGGGTGAAGCCCAGCCCGGGCCGGTCGGGCAGCCACATCCGGCCGTCGCGAATCTCGATGCGCTCGTTGAACAGCGGGTTGAGCCATTCGAAATGCTCGACCCACGGCTCGGTCGGGTAGGTCGCGGCCAGGTGCAGGTGGATCTCCATGGCGTAGTGCGGGGCCAGCGCCAGGCCGGCATGCGACGCCAGCGTCGCGAACCGCAGGAACGGGGTGATGCCGCCGATCCGGGGTGCGTCGGGTTGCACGATGCCGCGGTAGCCCGCGTCGATCAACGCCATGTGCTCGGGCACCGAGGTGAGCATCTCGCCGGTGGCGATCGGGGTGTCGAAGGTATGGCTCAGGTCGGCGTGCCCCACCGCGTCCCAGGCGTCCAGCGGCTCCTCGATCCAGATCAGGTCGAACTGCTCGAGCTCGCGGCACATCCGCCGGGCCCGGGCCCGGTCCCACTGCTGGTTGGCGTCGACCATCAGCGGACCGTCGCCGAGGTGGTCGCGCAGCGCGGCCACCCGTTGCAGATCGGTCTTCCAATCCGGTTGTCCGACCTTCATTTTGATGCCGCCGATGCCGGCCTCCAGGGATGCGCTGGCCTTCTCCTTGATCTCCTCGACCGAGGCCTGCAGGAAGCCGCCCGAGGTGTTGTACACCCGGCAGGAATCCCGGTGGGCGCCGATGAGCTTGGCCAGCGGCAGGTCGGCGCGGCGGGCCTTGAGGTCCCACAGCGCGACGTCGAGCGCGGCGATGGCCTGGGTGGCCACTCCCGAGCGGCCCACCGAGGCGCCTGCCCACAGCAGCGACTGGTAGATCCGGTCGATGTCGGAGGGGTCCTGGCCGATCGCGACCTCGGCCACCTCGGCGAGGTGGGTGTACTGGGCGGGCCCGCCCGCGCGTTTGGAGTAGCTGAAACCCATACCCTGCAGGCCCTGCTCGGTGGTGACCTCGGCGAACAGCAGCACGGTTTCGGTGAGTGGTTTCTGCCGGCCGGTGAGGACCTTGGCATCGCTGACCGGATTGGGCAGCGGCAGGACGACGTGGGACAGCGTGAGATGACGGATGCGATCAGGCATATGACAAGTCTATAACTTGTCATATAAGTTGGGAAGGGGCTCAGTCGAACGTGATGACCTGACGCACCGCTCGGCCTTCGGCGAGTTCGTCCATGCCGGTGTTGATGTCGGCGAGCGGGATCGTCGACGACACCAGGGTCTGCACCGGCAGCCTGCCGGCCCGCCACAGATCGACGAAGCGCGGGATATCCCGGGACGGCACCGCCGAGCCGAGGTAGCTGCCGATCAGCGAGCGTCCCTCGGCCACGAACCCCAAGGGGGACACCGTGATCCGCGCATCCGGCCGTGGCAGGCCCACGGTGATGGTGCGGCCGCCCGCCCCCGTGAGCCCGATCGCGGTCTCCAGTGCGGCGGGATGTCCGGCGGCCTCGATCACCACCTCGGCCTTGAGATCGGCCGCCTGGTCGGGTGTGTAGGTCTCGTGCACGCCGAGTTCGCGGGCCCGGGTCAACTTGTCCGATAACTGGTCGACGCCGATCACCCGGATGTCATCGTGGGCGAGCGCCGTCAGGGCGGCGGCCATGCCGACCCCGCCCAGTCCGACCACCGCCACGGTCTGGCCCGGTTGTGGCCTACCGACGTTGAGCACCGCGCCGCCGCCGGTGAGTACCGCGCAGCCCAGCAGGGAGGCGACGACGGCCGGGACATCCGGAGGAACCGGGACCACCGACCGCCGGTCCACCACCGCATGCGTCGCGAATCCGGACACCCCGAGGTGGTGGTACACGGGTTCGCCGTCGCGGCTCAGCCGGATGTCGCCGCCCATCAGCGTTCCGGCACCGTTGGCCGCCGATCCGGGGCCACACGGCGTCAAACCGTCGGTCGCGCAGGCCGGGCATTCGCCGCAACGCGGCAGAAAGGTCATCACGACACGCTGGCCCACCCGAAGGTCGCCGTCGCCGGCCTCCACGATCCCGGCCGCCTCGTGCCCGAGCAGCATCGGCACCGGGCGCACCCGGTTCCCGTCGACGACCGAGAGGTCGGAGTGGCACAGCCCGGCCGCCTCGATCCGGACCAGCAGCTCACCGGGGCCGGGCTCGGCGAGGTCGAGTTCGGACACCGTCAACGGCTGGGACCCGGTGTATGGGCGTGGCGCGCCGATGGTTTCCAGGACAGCTCCGCGCCCGAGCGCCGCCGGCTTCGGGGAGTTCTCGCCGTACCAGAAGGCGCTCACCCGATTACAGGGCGACGCCC
>NZ_JBSFPX010000105.1:0-24218 GCF_053588415.1 Mycobacterium sp. NPDC003449 | reverse complement strand
GTGGTGAAGTCGGCCCGGGTGATGAAGAAGGCCGTCGCCTACCTGCTGCCCTACATCGAAGCGGAGAAGGAAGAGTCAGGGGCGGCTGCCGGTAAGGACACCAACGGCACCATCGTGATGGCGACGGTGAAGGGCGACGTCCACGACATCGGCAAGAACATCGTCGGAGTCGTATTGCAGTGCAACAACTTCGAAGTGATCGACCTCGGTGTGATGGTTCCCGCCCAGAAGATCCTGGATGCGGCCAAGGAGCACGACGCCGATATTATCGGGCTGTCCGGCCTGATCACGCCGTCGCTGGACGAGATGTCCAACTTCGCGGTCGAGATGGAACGCGAGGGGCTGGAGATCCCGCTGCTGATCGGTGGCGCGACCACCTCGCGCGCCCACACCGCCGTGAAGATCTCGCCGCGTCGCAGCGGGCCGGTGGTCTGGGTCAAGGATGCGTCGCGCTCGGTGCCGGTCGCTGCCGCGCTGCTCGACGACAAGCAACGGCCGACGCTGCTGGAGGCCACCGAGAAGGACTACGCGTCGCTGCGCGAACGGCACGCCCAGAAGAACGAGCGCCCGACGCTCACGCTGGAGAAGGCGCGCGCGAACCGGACACCGATCGAGTGGGAGGGCTACACGCCGCCGGTACCGGCGATAGGTGCGGGAGTACGGGATTTTCAGGATTATGACCTCTCGGAGCTGCGCGAGTACATCGACTGGCAGCCGTTCTTCAACGCCTGGGAGATGAAGGGCCGGTTCCCCGACATCCTCAACAACCCGGCCTCCGGCGAGGCGGCCCGCAAGCTGTACGACGACGCCCAGCAGATGCTCGACACCCTGATCAAGGAGAAGTGGCTGACCGCCAACGGGGTGATCGGGTTCTTCCCGGCCAACGCAGTCGGCGACGATGTCGAGGTCTACACCGACGAGACCCGTACCGAGGTGCTCACCACGCTGCACAACCTGCGCCAGCAGGGCGAGCACCGCGACGGCATCCCGAACCGGAGTCTCGGTGACTACATCGCCCCCAGAGAAACGGGTCTGGCCGACTACGTCGGCGCGTTCGCCGTCACGTCGGGACTCGGCAGCCAGGACAAGATCGCGGAGTTCAAGGCCGCCCTCGACGACTACAGCGCGATCCTGCTGGAGTCGGTCGCGGACCGGCTGGCGGAGGCCTTCGCCGAGCGGATGCATCAACGGGTCCGCGAGGAGTTCTGGGGATACCAGCCCGATGAGCAGCTGGACAACGAGGCGCTCATCGGGGAGAAGTACGTGGGGATCCGTCCCGCCCCCGGCTACCCGGCCTGCCCGGAGCACACCGAGAAGGCGACGCTGTGGACGTTGATGGACGTCAAGGAACGGACCGGCATCGAGCTGACCGAGTCGATGGCGATGTGGCCGGGGGCCGCGGTCAGCGGATGGTATTTCTCCCACCCGCAGTCGCAGTACTTCGTGGTCGGCAGGCTGGCCCAGGACCAGGTCGCCGACTACGCCAGGCGCAAGGGCTGGACGCTGGCCGAGGCCGAGCGCTGGCTGGCCCCCAACCTCGGCTACAACCCGGAGGACTGAAACAGGCCCCGGTTGCGGGCCGCCCACTGCGCCATCGATTCGGCCGGCGTGCCGGTCAGCCGCGCGACGTTGTCGTTGGCGGCCTGGTGGTCCGGATCGCCCTCGAAGAGGTCGAGATACCACTGCGCCCCGGCCCAGTGCGCGCCGCCGGACAACGCCACCACATAGCGCACACCCGCCTGCACCATCAGCTCGAGGGTGGGTTGGGCGGTGGCCGGGAGCGGGGCCAGATACACCCGTTCGACGCCGTCGAATGCGGCAGGAAGAGTCTCTGGTTTTCCCAGGTATCCGGTGATTGCTGTCACAGATTCCGGCAGCGCGGCCTTCGCCGGATTCGTGGTCAACGCGCGGATATCCCCGATATCGCTGCCGCCCAAACGAATTAGTTCGTCCACGACCCGCCTGCCGATGTTGCCTGTGGCTCCCGTCACCAGAATCGTCATGCTCCCACGTTATCGACGGCTTCGGACAATGCGAGAATGGCTGTCATGCGTGCGGTGCTGTGGGATATGGATGGCACCCTCGTCGACTCCGAAAAACTCTGGGATGTCTCGATGCACGCGCTGTACGCGCGGATGGGGGCGGTGCTGCGCCCCGAGGTCAGGGAGTCCACGGTCGGCGGCTCCTCGGCGAGTGTGATGCGGATCGTCTACGACGATCTGGGACTGGAGCCGGACCCGGCCGCGATGGCCGAATCCGCGGATTGGCTGCACGATTACACCGGTGAGCTTTTCGAGCGGGGACTGCCGTGGCAGCCGGGGGCCAGGGAGCTGCTCGACGGGCTGACCGCGGTCGGTATCCCGATGGCGCTGGTCACCAACACCCGCCGCGATCTCGCCGAGCGGGCACTCAACAGCATTGGCCGTCACTACTTTTCGGTGACCGTGTGCGGTGACGAGGTCGACAACGGCAAGCCCGCACCCGACCCCTACCTGCGCGCCGCCGAATTGCTCGGTGTGGCGCCCGCGCAGTGTCTGGCGGTCGAGGATTCGGTGACCGGTACGGTATCGGCCGAGGCCGCGGGGTGCCCCGTGCTGGTGGTGCCCAACGACATCGAAGTGCCCGACGGCCCACGCCGGCGGCAGGTGGACTCGCTGGCGCGGCTGGACGTGTCGGGTCTGCGTACCGTATTCGACGGCTTGAATTCGCAAGTCGGAGAACGCACCGCCTGATCCAGCCGTGTGATTGAATGTGATCCTGATCACGCATTGCTGCGGAGGGGGTCGCATGACTCACGGACCGACCGGCGACTCGGTATCCGGGCTCGACTACGAGGAATCCGAGCACAGCGGCAAGGTGGTCAGGATCGCATCGGTGGCCGCCCTCGGCGGGTTGCTGTTCGGATATGACAGCGCGGTGATCAACGGGGCGGTTGCGGCCCTGCAGGACGAATTCGGTATCGACAACATCACCCTCGGCTTCGCGGTGGCCTCGGCCCTGCTCGGGGCGGCGGTGGGTGCGCTGACCGCGGGTCGGCTGGCCGACAAGATCGGCAGGCGGTCGGTGATGAAGCTGGCCGCGTTGCTGTTTCTGGTCAGCGCGGTCGGCACCGCGTTCGCCAACCACATCTGGCTGGTCGTCGTCTTCCGCATCGTCGGCGGGCTCGGGGTGGGGGTGGCCTCGGTGATCGCGCCGACCTACATCGCCGAGACGGCGCCGCCGCGCATCCGGGGACGGCTGGGCTCGCTGCAGCAGCTGGCGATCGTGACCGGCATATTTCTGTCCCTGTCGATCGACTATCTGCTCGCCCATCTGGCCGGCGGCTCCCGGGAGGAGCTGTGGCTCGGCATGGCGGCCTGGCGCTGGATGTTCCTGGTGATGGCCGTCCCCGCCGTGGTGTACGGCACGCTGGCCTACACGATCCCGGAGTCGCCGAGATACCTGGTCGCCCAGTTCCGGATTCCGGAGGCGCGCAAGGTACTCGGCATGCTGCTCGGCGAGAAGAACCTCGAGATCACCATCCACCGGATCGAGGATTCGCTGAAGTCGGAGAAGCCGCCGTCCTGGCAGGATCTGCTCAAGCCGCCCGCGCCCGGTGTCGCCATCGGCGCGATGACCGCGTGGGTCCGACGCTACCTGTGGTGGCTGCTGTTGCTGTTCGTGGTGCTCGCCGTGGTGGCGTTCTCGATCGGATTATGGCCGCTGGCAATAGTATTCGTTGCACTCGGGGTCTGGGTCGCCGTCATCGGCGGGCTCTACAGCATCGTATGGGTCGGCTTGGGGTTGTCGATCTTCCAGCAGTTCGTCGGCATCAACGTGATCTTCTACTACTCCAATGTGCTGTGGGAGGCAGTCGGATTCGAGGAGAGCCAGGCCTTCACCATCACCGTGATCACCTCGGTGACCAACATCGTCACCACGCTGATCGCCATCGCACTGATCGACAAGGTCGGGCGCAAGCCGCTGCTGCTCATCGGGTCCACCGGGATGGCGCTCACCCTGGGCACCATGGCGGTGATCTTCGGGACCGCCCCGCAGGTCGACGGCCAGCCTGCGCTCGGCGGCGTGGCCGGGCCGATCGCGCTGATCGCGGCCAACCTGTTCGTGGTGGCGTTCGGGATGTCGTGGGGCCCGGTGGTGTGGGTGCTGCTCGGTGAGATGTTCCCCAACCGGATCCGGGCGGCCGCACTGGGCCTGGCGGCCGCGGGCCAGTGGGTGGCGAACTGGTTGATCACCGTGTCCTTCCCGGAACTGCGCAACATCCTGGGCGTGGCGTACGGGTTCTACGCGCTGTGTGCGGTGCTGTCCTTGATCTTCGTGTGGCGCTGGGTCGCCGAGACCAAGGGCAAACACCTCGAGGACATGCACGAGGACATCCGGTCACCCGACGGCAGGCCCGCGGTCACCTAGCCTGTCCGGCGGTCATGGCGTCGATCCTCGCGCTGAGCGTTGCCTCGTCCACCGGCACCGCGACGTTGAAATCGGGCAGATACCGGTAGTCCCCGTCGTCGTCGATCCGGATGGCGACGAGGACGGGTTCGGTCCAGTCGACGCCCCATTGCCGCGCCGGCCGCCAGCGGGACTGGAAGATGGCGACGGCGGCGACATCGGCGTCCGCCACGGTGTGATGGTCGGGGTCGCGGCGTGGCGCGACGGGGGTGAGCACGGCCACGCCGCGGTCGTCGTCCTCGTCGTCGGTCTCGGGCTCGCCGGGACCGGCGGGCCCGCCGAAATACCCGATATAGCCCGGCACGACGATGCGCGGATGCGTGCCGGGCCGGGTCAGCCCGGTCAATGCCGCGGTCGCCGCGCCGAGGTCGCCGGGATGCACCGCGAAGATCTCCACGACATCGTCGAAGCCGCGCTGGCGGGCCACGTACCCGGAATCGGCATCGTGGAACCCGAGGATGCGCCCGTCGGCGACATCGGCATCGGCATGGTGCACCCGACAGGTCAACCAGATGTCGGCGGTGACGTAGGTATCGGCCCAGCGGCGGAATGCCGGGTCGGTGTCGGGGGCCGGCGCGGGCGCAGCGCCGGCCCCGGGGCCCCGGGTGTGCGCGAACGGGTAGGGCAGGCCGTCCTGTCCGGCGAGCCGACCGATCGCGGCGAGCTCGGACAGGTCGATCTCGCCGACCCGACGCATATGTGCACCGAACACCCGTCGCCTCCCTGTTGCCGACACGATAGCCCGGCCGGGCGCCACTTCTGGGTTGGCACAAGGATTTCCAATTCAGCCACACAGCGGTTGCCTGACCGCAATCGATTGCTAACTTGTGACTGACAAGGTTTGACCGACAACTGCCAATGCGTCGGGGGTACGGTGGCGGATCCGTTGGAAATCGAATTGGCCGCGCTGGGCCGGTTATCGGTCGACCTGAACCGATTGGGCGGCTCGCTCAAACGGCTGAGCGAGATCCCGTCGCTGACCGCGGTACCCAATGCCGCGGTCGACATGCCCTCGCTGGTCGCCGCGGTACCGGTCAGCACCCAGACCATCAAGAGCCTGCAGGGCACCGTCGCGGATCGGTTCACCGAAGTGGGTTATCTGGTCGACCAGGCGCGAACCCAGTTCACCAAGGCCGACGATCCCCGTGCCTGGGTGATCATCCGGACCGGCAACCTGCTGCCCGCGGACTGACCGGCAGCGAAGCCCAGGTATCCGTGTCGTGGTGACCCGCAGGCAGATCGACGCCGCCAGGCCCGAGACGGTGCTCGCCATGGCGCGATCCTGGAAGTCCTCGGCGGCCGGCCTGGCGACCGCGGCCGAGACCTACCAGACCAATGTCCGAAACCCCGGTGGCCAACCCTGGTCGGGTCTCACGACGAACGCCGCGATCAGGATGGCGGGCAACGACCGCACCGCGATCGACAACCTGCGGCAGGCCATCGACACCATGGCCGACGCCTCGATCGATTCGATCAACGATCCGGTGATCCCCAACCTCAACGATGTGCGTTCCAAGATCAGCTCGGCGGAAGCGGCCGGGTTCACCGTCAACGACGATCTGACCATCACCTTTGTGCAGTCGACGCCGCCGGATCCGCAGCGACAGGAGGACGCCGAGCGCCGGGCCGCCGAGATCGGGGCGGCCGCCACCAAATGGTGGAATGCCGATCAGGCGGTGGCCGACCAGATCAACCACGACAAGCAGGGTTTGGCGGTCAGACTCAACTCCGACCGGGACCCGAACTCGGCGGAATACGAGCGCCGGTTGCGCGAGGCGGGCCTGCTCACCGGGCCGCCGCCGAGCGGCTACTACGCGCAATGGCTGGCCAACGCCGAACGCGCGGGGATATCGCCCGACGAGATCGTCAAGATCGCACAGCGTTTCGAAATCACCCCGGATTCCTTCACGGTGCTCGACGGGATGAAGGAGATCAAGGACAGGGACGGTAAGTCGTTCTTCCTGCTGCCCGAGGGCGCGGGCGGCGACGATGCCCGCCAGGCGACCCTGATGACCTACATCCTCAACGCCCGGACCGACTACGGGGCGGCGGGACGAAAACCGGACGTCAAGAACAGTTTCGCCGAGACCCCGTACTCCGCCGACGAAATCCAGCGGATCATCGACCGCCAGGAGGACAACAGCTGGAGCTACAGCCAGGACGTCGCCTTCGTGCACGGCAACGGCGGCCGCCTGGTCACCACACCCAACGGCATGATGATGGGGCTCGGCGGCAACGGGCTTCAAGACCTGTACAGCCAGAAAGCCGGGACCACCTGGGGCGACACCTTCATGCTCGATATCGACGATCCGGCCGATCCGGCCGCCCAGCTCGAAGACGTCGTCGAATCCGGGCAAGCCTGGTACGTCGACGACGACGGCGACGCCTACGCCGGGAATCTCGATCTGGACCGGCTGCTGCACCACGAGGAGCGACACTCGCAGCAGTGGGCGGACTATGAGCATCTCGGCATGGCGTGGAAGATGGCCACCGACAGTCACGGACTCGAGGAGGACGCGGGACTCGCGGACGGGGGTTACCACTGATCGGCCGGCGGACGACAGCGGCGATGCTGGCTCTGGCGGCCGTATCGGTGACGGCCGGGTGCGATGGCGACGACGGTTGGAGTCCGGAGGCGCAGTTCGCCCCGTCGTTGCAGCCGGCGTTCGGGGCGCGGGTCACCGACGGCCGGTTACGGATCTGGACCGGCACCCCGTGCACCGGCGTGACCAGGCTGGCCCTCACCTTCGACGCCGACCGCCCCGACCGCGCCGACCTGGTACTGACGGCGCCCGATGCCGACGGCGCACCGCTCGAGCATTTCACCCTCGGCGACCCCAGCCCCGGGCTGGAGGTATCTGAGCCGCTGCCCCATGGATACGACTGGCGTCGCGCGCGGACCCTGCGTCTGGTGATCTCGGCGAGCCGTGACGGCTGGGGTTCGAACGCCGACCTCGGCGAGGTGACCGACGGCTCGCCGCACCACCCGGCCGACACCTACTGGTTCCAGGACATCGGCTGGCTGGACGCCGCGGGTGTCGCCGAACAGGACGGTAAGACCTTCCTGACCACCTGTTCATCCGATCCGGCCAAGGCCTGACGGGTGTTCACCCGGTCCATGAAACAATTCTGTTCGTGAAGACCTTCGACGCACTGTTCGCCGAGCTTAGCGATAAGGCGCAGGCCCGACCGGCCGGTAGCGGTACGGTCGCGGCACTCGACGGCGGCGTGCACGGGCTGGGCAAGAAGATTTTGGAGGAGGCCGGCGAGGTGTGGCTGGCCGCCGAACACGAGAGCGACGATGCGCTGGCCGAGGAGGTCAGCCAGTTGCTGTACTGGACTCAGGTGCTGATGCTCTCGCGCGGCCTGACCCTCGACGACGTCTACCGGAAGCTGTGAGTGGTGGCTGAGCAGATGCTGCGGGTGGCGGTGCCCAACAAGGGCGCGCTCAGTGAGTCCGCCGCCGAGATCCTCGCCGAGGCCGGGTACCGGCGCCGTCGCGATCCCAAGGACCTGACCGTCGTCGACCCGAACAACAACGTCGAGTTCTTCTTCCTGCGGCCCAAGGACATCGCGATCTACGTCGGGTCCGGACAGCTCGATCTGGGGATCACCGGGCGCGATCTGGCCGCGGATTCGGATGCCCCGGTGCGCGAGCGCCTTTCGCTGGGCTTCGGGAACTCGACGTTCCGCTACGCGGCCCCGGCCGGACGGGAGTGGCGCACGGCCGATTTGGCGGGCAAGCGGATCGCCACATCCTTTCCCAACCTGGTGCGCAAGGATCTCGCGGCGCACGGGATCGAGGCCACCGTCATCCGGCTCGACGGTGCGGTGGAGATCTCGATTCAGCTCGGCGTCGCCGATGTGATCGCCGATGTGGTCGGTTCGGGCCGCACGCTCGGCCTGCACGGTCTGGTGGCGTTCGGGGATCCGCTGTGCGAATCGGAGGCGGTCCTGATCGAACGCGACGGCGCCGACGGCGACGGGAGCGCCACCGCGCGTGGTCAGCTGACCGCGCGGGTGCAGGGCGTGGTGTTCGGACAGCAGTACCTGATGCTGGACTATGACTGCCCGCGTGAGGTTTTGGACCGGGTCACCGCGGTGACCCCGGGGCTGGAGTCGCCGACGATCGCGCCGCTGGCCGATCCGGGATGGGTCGCGGTGCGGGCGTTGGTGCCGCGCCGTGACGTCAACGGCATCATGGACGAGATTTCCGCGATCGGCGCGAAAGCGATTCTGGCCTCTGATATCCGGTTCTGCCGGTTCTGATAGCCGGGTGCCGCGGCGCCGTGCGTGCTAGCGTCCGGGTGACAATTCCGGTCGGAGGTTGCCATGACGCACTTTATGGTCCTGCTGTTGGCTCTGCTCATCGGTGTGGTGGCGGGATTGCGTGCCTTCACCGCCCCTGCGGCGGTGGCGTGGGCGGCGGCGCTGGACTGGATCAACCTCGACGGCACCTGGGCGCAGTGGCTGGCGCATCCCGTCGTGGTCGGCGTTCTCACCATTCTGGCTGTGGTCGAATTGGTTTCCGACCAGGTACCGAGAACACCGAGCCGCAAGACCGCGATGCAGTTCGCCGCCCGGCTGATCACCGGCGGCTTCGCCGGTGCGGTGATCGGGACGGCGTGGGGCTACACGTTCGGCGGCCTCGGCGCGGGCATCGTGGGGGCGGTGCTCGGGACGCTCGGCGGTGCCGAGGCGCGCCAACGCCTGGTCGCGGCCAACGACGATCATGACCTGCCGATCGCCCTGCTCGAGGATACGGTCGCGGCGCTCGCCGGTTTCGCGGTCGCATCGTTGACCTTGATCGTCTGACGATGGCGGCCGCGCAGAAATTCGATGCCATCGTGGTGGGGGCCGGTCAGGCCGGGCCGTCGTTGGCCGGCCGCCTGACCGCGGCCGGCCAGACCGTCGCGGTGATCGAACGCAAACTCGTCGGCGGCACCTGCGTGAACTCCGGGTGCATTCCCACCAAAACCCTGGTGGCCAGCGCGCACGCCGCCCACCTTGCCCGCAGGGGCGCCGAATACGGTGTCGGCACAGGCGCTGTCACGGTCGATATGGCCAAGGTCAAGGGCCGCAAGGACCAGATCATGCTGGACGACCGGCACGGACTCGAATCCTGGCTTGAGGGGATGGACGGTGCGACGCTGATCCGTGGCCATGCCAGATTCGTCGATCCGCACACCCTCGACGTGGACGGACGGTCGCTGTCTGCGGACCGGATCTTTCTCAATGTCGGTGGCCGCGCGGTGGTTCCCGATATCCCCGGCCTGGACGGCATCGACTATCTGACCAATGTCGGGATCCTGGAACTCGATTCGGTGCCCGAGCATCTCGTCATCGTGGGTGGCAGTTATATCGCGCTGGAGTTCGCGCAGATGTACCGCCGGTTCGGCGCCAGGGTGACGGTGCTGGAGAAGGGGCCTCGGCTGACGTCACGCGAGGACGAGGACGTCTCGGCCGCGATCAAGGAGATCCTGGAAGCCGAGGGCATCTCGGTGCGGCTGAACGCGACTGGGATCAGATTCACCAAGCGCGACAACGGGTTCGATGTGACGCCTGCCGACGGTGCCGAACCGGTCTCGGGCAGCCATCTGCTGCTCGCGGTCGGCCGGATGCCCAACACCGACGATCTGGGGCTGGACCGCGCCGGTGTCCGCACCGACGATCGCGGCTATATCGTCACCGACGATCAGCTGCGCACCACGGTCGACCACATCTGGGCGATGGGGGACTGCAACGGAAAGGGTGCGTTCACCCACACGTCCTACAACGACTTCGAGATCGTGGCGGCCAACCTGCTCGACGACGATCCGCGCCGGGTCAGCGACCGCATCGGCACCTACGCGCTCTACATCGATCCGCCGCTGGGCCGGGCGGGGATGACCGAGGACCAGGTCCGCAAGTCGGGCCGAAAGGCGTTGGTGGGCAAGCGCCCGATGACCCGGGTGGGACGGGCCGTCGAGAAGGGGGAGACCCAGGGTTTCATGAAGGTCGTGGTGGACGCCGAGACCGAGGAGATCCTCGGTGCGGCGATCCTCGGTGTCGGGGGTGACGAGGTCGTGCACTCGATCCTCGACATCATGACCGCGCGCAAGCCCTACACCGCGATATCGCGCACCATGCACATCCACCCGACCGTCAGCGAGCTGGTGCCGACGGTGCTGCAGGAACTGAAGCCGCTGGACTGACCGTCCGGCCGATGTTGAGCTGGCGGGTCACCAGCGTGACGCGCTGCCCGAGGTGGCGGCAGGTCGCGACGTCGGACGGGTGTACCTGATCGGGGCCGGCGTCCACGTTCGTCTGCGCGCCTGCCCCCAGAAAGAAACCCAGCCGGTTGAGGTCGTCCTCGCTGCTGACCGAGCTGTTCCAGCCGGGTGCCAAACCCAGGTTCACCCAGTGCATGCGGTGTTGGGCGGCGAAGACCGCCAGCGAACTCAGGGTGTTCAGTTTGTCCCCGCTCTTGCCGCCGGAGTTGGTGAACCCCGCCGCGACCTTGTCGCGCCAGCTGCCCTCGACACAACGCCGGCCGGTCTTTTCGGTGAAGGCCTGGAATTCGGCGGCCACATTACCCATGTAGGTGGCGGTGCCGAAGATCATCGCGTCCACACCGTCCAGCACATCCCAGTCGTCCTCGGTCATGGCGGCGACGGCGATGACCCGGACGTCGCCCCCGGCGTCGCGGGCACCGGCGGCGACGGCCTCGGCCAGCGTCGCGGTATGCCCGAACCCCGAGTGGTAGACCACGGCGACGGTCGGGGCCGCGATATCAGTTCCATTGTGCAGCATGGTCGTTTCCTCTCAGCTGTTGAGCGACTTCCTGATAGCGCCTGGCCCAGTCGGGCAGGGGCCGACCGCCGAGGTGGGCCTCCAGCCGGTCCAGATAGGCGTGCGTACCCGGGTGAAAACCCTGACCGTCGGAGACCGTGAGGCCGCGGTGGCTGAACCGCAGCAGGGTGCCTTCGCCGTCGGGGGTGAGTTCGTAACGGACGACGCCGGATCCGGTGTCGGTCAGCACCGGCTGGCTCCACTCGTGTTCGAAAACCCTTGGCGGGTCCCACACCCGGATCCGTCCGGTCATCTTCTTCTGCTGCGGCGAGATCGGTGGAGAGTGCGGAATCATCTCGATGGTGCCGCCCTCGCGCGCATCGATGGTGGTCTGACCCATCCACTGATCCCGCTGTTCGGGATCGGTGATCGCCGACCACACCGCGTCGACGGGGTAGGGCAGCCGGCGTTCGAAGCTGAGCACCGCACGATCGCCGTCGATCGTGAGTTTGCCTTCGCGTCCGGTCATTTCGCCTCCTTGTGGGTCGCCTTGAGGTGGGCTTCCAGAGCGTCGAGGTGGTCGGTCCAGTAGCGGCGGTAGCGCTCGATCCAATCGTCGATCTGCATCAGGCCGTCGGGGCGCAGTGCGTAGATGCGGCGCTGGGCGTCGGGCCGGACTTCGACCAGGCCGACCTCGCGCAGCACCTTGAGGTGGCGCGAGACGGTCGGCTGGGTCAGCTCGGGCAGGGTGGCGACCAACTCGCCCGCGGTGCGTTCGCCGCCGACGAGTGCGTCCAGCAGGGCCCGCCGGCTGGGTTCGGCGACCGCTTCGAAGACGTCCATGACATGTATATTACATGCGAGCTATATAGAAGCAAGTCTATATATGAGAGAAGCCTTGGCCGGTCCGAGCCGACCAAGGGTGATTACGGAGTTGCCGCTGCTTTTTCGGCCGCGCGCTCGGCCTTGGCCGCCTCGCGGGCCAGCATCCGATCGCGCTGCTCCTCGAACTTCAGCACCTGCTTCTGCAGATCCTCGAGATAGTCCGCCAGCTGTTCCCGGCGCTTCTCGCCGCGCGCGCTCACATCGGTGCGGTCGAAGATCCGCCACTTCTTGACGCAGGGCATCACGACCTCTTCGAGGTGCTGGCGCAGATCGTAGATGCCGTGTTTGGCCATGATCACGCTGTTGCGACGCCAGTTGGGCATCCCGCGGCCGGGCATCTGGAAACCTTCGATGATCGCGCAGACGGCTTCCATGGCCTGGTCGGGTGCGAGCTCGAAGCCCGCGCTGAACATATTGCGGTAGAAGACCATGTGCAGGTTCTCGTCGGTGGCCACCCGCGACAGCATCGCCTCGGCGATGGGGTCGTTGCACACCTTGCCGGTGTTGCGGTGGCTGACGCGGGTCGCGAGCTCCTGCAGCGTGGCGTACGCCGAGATCATCAGCGGGCCGGGCTCGTGGATCTCGCGCTCTTCCTCGGTCGGGTCGTAGCCGTTCTGCATGTGCTCCATGCGCGCCCGTTCCAGCGCGACCGGGTCGACCCCGCGGGTGACGACGAGGTAGTCGCGGATCACGATGCCGTGGCGGTTCTCCTCGGCAGTCCAGCGGTTGACCCAGTCACCCCACGCGCCGTCCAGCGTGAAATGCCACGCCGCGCCCCGGTGGTAGGAGGGCAGGTTGTCCTCGGTGAGCAGGTTGGTCACCATCGCGACCTTGGCCACCTCGCTCAGCTGTGACTGCTCGGGCGCCCAGTCCTCGCCCCCGAGGGCCGCGTAGTTGCGGCCGCGGTCCCACGGCACGTAATCGTGCGGGTGCCATTCCTTGGCCACGGCCAGGTGGTGGTTCAGATTTTCCTCGGCGACCGGTTCGAGTTCCTTCAGGAACTCGATATCGGTGAGATCTCGCTGCATGGCCCTCCCTGGACATGATCGCACTCGGCATAGATGCGTTGTTTGCTCAGGGAACCGACGCTTGCTTCCCCCGGATGCGTGGCCCCGGCAACCGTGACGTCGCTGGTGAGCGACGGATTTGTGGCATTGACTTCCATCTACACGGGCCGAACTGCATGGACGCGGGACCCTCCGTCGTGTCCCACCAGGAATCTTCCTGGGTGTCCAACCCGAAATTCTCCGGGCCGGCCCTGCGAAGTCTACATGCCGGCCGGATTATCGACGGGATCTCCTCCGTGCGCCGGGCCGATCGTTACCGGATTCCTTTTCAGCAAAACCGTCGAATTAGCTGACAATGGCTCGACCTGCGAATTGGGCGGCGGCGCCCGTGGCCGTACTACGGTGGACGAGGGACGGGGAGTGCTCGCTTGACGCGATGAGGGGTGTGATCCGGGTGAGGAATATTGGGGTGCTCGCTGCCGCACTCGGCGCGGTGGCCGTGCCGATGGGGATCGCGGTCGCCGGGGCGGCTCCCGCGCCGGCCGACCCCGGGCTGTGTGTGAGCGGCCCGTACGGCTACGCGCAGGCCTGCGTCGAAGCGCCCGGCTGGCATGACGACTGGTACGACGGCCCGCGCTGGCGCGGCGGCTGGCACGACGGTGACGGCGACGACCAGGGCGAAGACGACTAGTAGCCCGGCCCGATCACGGCGCCCGCAGCACCAGCAGGGTCTGCGCCGAGGTACCGATGAAGCCCCGGCGGTCGAAGATCTCGGCCGTCGTCGCACCGATACCGTCCGGGCCGATCGATCCTCGGGCCCGCACCGCGAAATCCGAGCCGACCGGCAGCCGGTGCAGGTGCACCGAGGTGTCGGTGTTCATGAAGACGAACCGTTGCGGGTCGAGTGCCGCGCCGACGCCGTTGGCCGAATCGACCACCAGCGCCAGCCGCTCGACGGCGCTGGTCGGCTCGTCGTCGACCACCCGCACCAGCGGGCTCATCCACACCACTGCCGCACCGGCATCCTGGGCGGGCTGTCTGCGCCAGGTCACGGTCTGCAGATAGCCGGGCGCACCCGCCCACCCGTGCGGCACCTCGGCCGGTTCACCTTCGACCAGCGGCGGGAAGCGGTCGGTCGCGACATCGCTGGTGTCGCTGGTGGCCAGCAGCCAGGCGCTGACCTTGGCCACCGCACGCCAGGCGCCGTCGGGACGCTGCGCGGCCATCTCGGCGGCGACCAGCGATATGCGTGACCCCGGCCGCTCGACCCAGGCCCGGACCCGCACCGGCGCAACCGGAATCGCACCGAGGATGTCCAGCGTCAGCCGGCCGATGCGCAGCCCCGATTCCGCGGTCAATTCCTCGATCGCCTTGGTCAGCAGCGCCAGCGGGGGCGAGCCGTGCTGGATCGCCGGATCCCAATTGCTGCGAGTGTCGGGGGTGGACTCGAACAGTCCGAATTCACCGTCGGACCCGATCCGACGGTAGTGGCAGCCGATCATGCGGCGCCGAGTTCGTGCGGCCAGCCCGGGTACGGCGGCGGTGTGCCGCCGAAGGCCGGGCACAACGACTGATGGGCGCACCACGAGCACAGGCGGGACGGGTTGGCCCGGAAGTCGCCGGTGGCGCCGGCGGCCTGGATGGCCCGCCAGATCGCCATCAGGGTGCGTTCGAACCGCAGCAGTTCGTCACGGTCGGGGGAGTAGTCCAGCACCTGGCCGTCGGCGAGATACAGCAGCCGCAACCGGGTCGGCATGACACCGCGCGAGCGCAGCAGGGCGATCGCGTAGAACTTCATCTGAAACATCGCCTTGAACTCGGCGAGCGCTCTGGCCTCCGGCGGGGCCTTGCCGGTCTTGTAGTCCACCACCCGCAGCTCGCCGGTCGGCGCGACGTCGATCCGGTCGACGAATCCCCGCAGCAGCGTGCCGTCGGCCAACTCGACCTCGAGCCGCTGTTCGCAACTCTCCGGGTCGAACCGGGTCGGATCCTCCATCCGGTAGTAGCCCGACACCAGCGCCCTGGCCTCGTCGAGCAGCGCGGCAGGCCGCTCCACATCGGCCAGCCCTGGCTCGGCGGCCACCACGCGCTCCCAGGCCGGCGCCACGAGCTCGACGGCGGTGTCGTGGACCCGCTGCACCGCGGGCAGCCCGTACAGCTGCTCGAGGGCCGCGTGCACCAGCGTCCCGCGCAGCTGCGCGGGCGACCGCGGCTCGGGCAGCCGGTCGATGGCCCGGAACCGGTACAACAACGGGCACTGCTTGAAATCGGCGGCTCGCGAGGGCGACAGCGCCGGGCGGCGCACACCTTCGGCGGGCTCCTCACTCATACCTGGCAGCCTAGAACCGCCCGCCGACAAAGTTGCGCAACCCCGGGCATCGCGGCGCGCGGGGTTGCTGGCAGGCTGGACGACTGTGCCGAGAACAGGACCGTTTGCCGTCGGTGACCGCGTGCAGCTCACCGACGCCAAGGGCAGGCACTACACGATGGTGCTCAACCCCGGCGGCGAATTCCACACCCACCGCGGGATCATCGCGTTCGACGAGGTGATCGGGCTGCCGGAGGGCAGCGTCGTCAAATCCACCAACGGCGACCAGTTCCTGGTCCTGCGGCCGTTGCTGGTCGACTACGTGATGTCGATGCCGCGCGGCGCCCAGGTGATCTACCCCAAGGACGCCGCCCAGATCGTGCACGAGGGCGACATCTTCCCGGGTGCCCGGGTGCTGGAGGCCGGTGCCGGTTCGGGGGCGCTGACCTGCTCGCTGCTGCGGGCCGTGGGTCCCGGCGGCAGCGTGACGTCCTACGAGGTGCGCGACGACCACGCCCCGACCGCCGAACGCAACGTCACCACGTTCTTCGGGGAGCGGCCCGACAACTGGGAGCTGGTGATCGGCGACGTCGCCGGCTACTCGGGGCAGGAGATGGACCGGGTCGTGCTGGACATGCTGGCGCCGTGGGAGGTGCTGCCCGCGGTGTCGGGTGCCCTCGTGGCCGGTGGGGTGCTGATGGTTTACGTGGCCACCGTCACCCAGCTGTCGCGGACCGTCGAGGCGCTGCGCGAACAGCAGTGCTGGACCGAGCCGCGGGCCTGGGAGAGCATGCAGCGCGGCTGGCATGTGGTGGGGCTGGCGGTACGCCCGCAGCACACCATGCGGGGGCACACGGCATTTCTGATCAGTGTGCGGAAATTGGCGCCCGGCGCGGTGGCGCCCATGCCGCTGCGCCGCAAACGCCAGCTCGGTGGCGGGGTCTAGCCGACTCGTGGACCGCGGCGCGACTCACGGGGTCGGAGTGGGCGGCGGCGCGGGACCGCCGGCGGCGCCCATCTCCAGCAGCATATCGGCGGTGTGCCTGGTCAACTGCCAGTCCCCGGCGTTGGGGGTGAATTCCATCGGGAAGCTGAACGCCTGATCGCCCGCCGCGGTGGTGACCTTGATCGTGGCCACCACATTCTCCGGCTCGGTCGGTGACCAGGCCAGCTCGGTGGCCTCGAAGTTCAGTGGGGTGAAACCGTTGTCGGCCAATGCGCGGCCGAACTTGTCCAGGGCCGCCGCATCGCTCGGCGTGGCCTCCTCGACCAGGCCGACCTTGTCGGCGCCCGCGACGCCGACGTCGGCCAGCCGGTACAGCACGCCGGTCAGGGCGTCCGGGGCGGGCAGCGGCGCCTCGGGAGGCGGCGCGGGGGCGGCCGTCGTCGATATCGACGGGCCGGGTTCCGGGCCTGCGGCGGGCTGCGGGCCGGAACTGCACCCCGACAGCCCAAGTGCCGCCACAATCGTGGCGGCACTCAGGACTGCGATACGGATTCTGGTCAATTACCCGACGGACGACAGCAGGTTCAGGGCCGATCCTTTTTCGATCTGCCAGCCGGTGGGGCTCGGACCGGCCACGAACTGAATGTTCTGGGTGGCCGTGCCGCCGGTCGCCGCGGTGGCGGTGACGTCGGCGCTCGCCACGCCGCCCTCCTGGTTGATGTTGGCGACGACGAAGGTCAGCGGGAACTTGCCCTCCGCCGCGGCCTTGTTGTACGCCCGGTCGGCCGCGACGCTCTCGACGCGCCCGATGCCGCCCTGGATGTAGGGGGCCTTTCCGCGGAACGATCCGCCACCGGCGAGGGCCTGCAGCGTCTGCACCAACGGTGCTTCCAGATCGGGCGCGGGCACCTGTGGCAGCGGCGCGCCGAACACAACCGGCGCCACGGCCGGTGAGCTCGACATTCCGCTGGATGCAATGGAAGTCACACCCGCCGCGGCGCCGCCCACCACAGCGGCCGCTGCAGCTGCGGAGATGAAGCCGGTAACGAGGGTTTTCAGGGTCACGACTGTCCTTTCGATCGGACCAACTGGACTACGAGGCTAACAGTGGTGCTGGTGTGTCGAGTTCCTAGACCGCACACAAAGGCTGAATCGCCGGTAGCGTTGAAGTTGTTACTGCACCAACTTCCGGTGCGGGAGGGAGCGCAATATGAGTGAGTCAGAGCGTTCGGAAGACTACCCCGAGGACTTCGCGGGGGCCGAATCCCGACCCATTTCCAGCGAGGACGCCGCCGAGCTGGAAGCGTTGCGCCGGGAGGCCGCGGTGCTGCGCGAGCAACTGGAGAACGCGGTGGGCCCGCAGAGCGGTCTGCGTAGCGCCCGCGACGTGCACCAGCTCGAGGCACGCATCGATTCGCTCGCGGCCCGCAACGCCAAGCTGATGGACACCCTCAAGGAGGCCCGCCAGCAGCTGCTCGCCCTCCGCGAAGAGGTGGACCGGCTCGGCCAGCCGCCCAGCGGTTACGGCGTGCTGCTGGCCACGCACGAGGACGAGACCGTCGACGTGTTCACCTCGGGCCGCAAGATGCGGCTGACCTGCTCGCCGAACATCGAGACCGCCACCCTCAAGCAGGGCCAGACGGTCCGGCTCAACGAGGCGCTCACGGTCGTGGAGGCAGGCACCTTCGAGGCCGTCGGGGAGATCAGCAGCCTGCGCGAGATCCTGGCCGACGGGCACCGTGCGCTGGTGGTCGGCCACGCCGACGAGGAGCGCATCGTCTGGCTGGCCGAGCCGCTGGTCGCGGCCGGGGACCTGCCCGACGATCCCGACGCGCCGCTCGACGACACCCGCCCGCGCAAACTGCGTCCTGGCGACTCGCTGCTGGTCGACACCAAGGCCGGCTACGCCTTCGAGCGGATTCCCAAGGCCGAGGTCGAGGATCTGGTGCTCGAAGAGGTGCCCGATGTCAGCTACAACGACATCGGTGGCCTGGGGCGCCAGATCGAGCAGATCCGCGATGCGGTCGAGCTGCCGTTCCTGCACAAGGAGCTGTACAAGGAGTACTCGCTGCGCCCGCCGAAGGGCGTGCTGCTCTACGGTCCGCCCGGCTGCGGCAAGACGCTGATCGCCAAGGCCGTGGCCAACTCGCTGGCCAAGAAGATGGCCGAGGTGCGCGGCGACGACGCCCGCGAGGCCAAGAGCTACTTCCTCAACATCAAGGGCCCCGAGCTGCTGAACAAGTTCGTCGGCGAGACCGAGCGGCACATCCGGCTGATCTTCCAGCGGGCCCGCGAGAAGGCCTCCGAGGGCACCCCGGTGATCGTGTTCTTCGACGAGATGGATTCGATCTTCCGCACCCGCGGCACCGGTGTCAGCTCGGATGTCGAGACAACCGTTGTGCCGCAGCTGCTTTCGGAGATCGACGGCGTCGAGGGCCTGGAGAACGTCATCGTCATCGGTGCCTCCAACCGCGAGGACATGATCGATCCGGCGATCCTGCGGCCGGGACGTCTCGACGTCAAGATCAAGATCGAGCGGCCGGATGCCGAATCGGCGCAGGACATCTTCTCCAAGTACCTCACCGAGGATCTGCCGGTGCACGCCGACGACCTCAGCGAGTTCGGCGACGATCGGTCGCTGACGATCAAGACCATGATCGAGAAGGTCGTGGACCGGATGTACGCCGAGATCGACGACAACCGGTTCCTGGAGGTCACCTACGCCAACGGTGACAAGGAAGTCATGTACTTCAAGGACTTTAACTCCGGGGCGATGATCCAGAACGTGGTCGACCGGGCGAAGAAGAACGCGATCAAGAGCGTGCTGGAGACCGGCCAGCCCGGTCTACGGATCCAGCACCTGCTCGATTCGATCGTCGACGAGTTCGCCGAGAACGAGGATCTGCCCAACACGACCAATCCCGATGACTGGGCCCGGATCTCGGGCAAGAAGGGGGAGCGGATCGTCTACATCCGCACCCTGGTCACCGGGAAGAGCTCGAGCGCGTCGCGGGCGATCGATACCGAGTCGAACCTGGGTCAGTACCTCTAGTCCCCTCGCGAGCAGACACAGAACTGCCCTTTTTCCGCGGAAAAGGGGCAGTTCTCTGTCTGCTCGCGAGCATCCGGTAGCTGGTGTTCCACAGCCATTCCACCGGGCCCCGGTCGAACCACCGCAACCACAGGTGGGCGAAGGTCATCACCACGGCGGCCACCGCCAGGTAGATCGTGACGGTGACCGGCACCCGGTGTTGGGACGGGGTGGCGGCGGCCACGCCGAGGCCCCAGCCGTAACAGATCGCCGAGGCCACGACATTCTGTAAAACGTAGCTGGACAACGCCATCCGGCCGACCTCGGCCATCCGGCGCCCGGGCCAGCCGGGTGCCGGCCTGCGGACGTACAACTCGGCGACGGCGGCGAGGATGGCCAGCGACACGAACGGAGCCACGCCGTAGCGGGCCAGTATCAGCCCCGGGCCACCGCCGGCGACCTCGAGCACGATGTCGAGCGGCGCGGCGACGGTCAGGCCCAGCCAGATCAGCCTGCGCCGCAGGGCGGCGCCGCGCTCCTCCAATACTCCGGCGTGAAAAAGCCTGGCCCCCAACAGGAACAACGCGATCGACATCGGGAAGATGAGCAGTGTCTCGAGCCGGAACAGCACCAGGTGATCGACCCGGAACAGCACCAGATCCCAGAAGGATCCGTCCGCGTACGGGTTCGGATCGAGTGCATCCGACGGTCCCTGCCCGCTCGGTGCGGTCGACAGCAGCCAGGTCAGCAGCGTCAACAGCATGATGTGCACGGCCGCCGCGGTGAGGATGGTCGTGCGCTGCGTGCGCGGTGAGGTCACCAGCAGATACGACACGATCCAGCCGGTGATGGCGTAGCCGGTGAGGACGTCGAACTCGGTGAACAGCAGGAAGTGCACGATGCCGTCCACCAGGAGCAGCAGCGCCCGCCAGGGATAGCTGCCGGGCCACCGCTGCCCGGACTGCACGGCCGAACGTCGTTGCAGGGCAAGGCCGATCCCGAACATGATGGTGAGCAGCCCGAGGAACTTACCCTGGGCCAGCAGTTGCAGAACGACCTCGACGCCGCGCCAGGGCGACTCCGGCGGACCGTTGAGGTAGCCGACCATGCCCTCGGGGTTGGTGAAGATCCAGATGTTGGTTCCCAAGGTTCCGAGGATCGCGATACCCCGCAGGACGTCGAGCGATTGCAGGCGTGCGGTGGCCATGGCACCGGACGCTACCATACGAGCGTATGGGTTTCGGTATGCTCGAAGGGTGAGTGAGCCGTATCAGCGGATGGCCGACGCGGTGCTGCGGGTGCTGGTGGCCGAGGGCTTCGAAGGCGTCTCGGTGCGCAAAGTCGCCGCGCTCGCCGAGGTGTCGATCGGCGCGGTGCAGCACCATTTCCCCACCAAAGACGTCATGCTGGCCGCGGCGATGGACCGGGCCGCGGCGCGGTTCACGGCGCGGCTCGACGAACGGCAGTCGCCGGGAATGACGCCCGCCGAGCGGCTGGAGGCGCTGGCCGTTGCACTGGTCGGACCCGGTCCCGAGGATCGCGACATCGTCGTGGTCTGGTTGCTGCGGTTGGCGCGGGCGGCGGTGGACGAACCGACCGCCGCCCGGCACCGGCAGGACTGGGCGCACCTGACCCGATGGCTGGCCGAGCTGATCGCGGCCGCGGCACCCGAGGTGGACGCCGCGACGGCCGCGGTGGAACTGCTGGCGCTGCTGGACGGGCTGGCTTGCTCGGTGGCCGTCGAACCCGACCGGGTCAGCCCCGAGCTGGCCGTTCGGATCGCCCTCGGTCACGTGCGGCGGCTGCTGAATTGATGCCGTTCGGCGGCCGATCCTGAATATCTGCCCGAGCGGTCCGGAAAAGGAATATCCGGCGCATTTATCCGGCGTGGATTGACCGGAAATAGAGCCCTTTTCGAGTCCGCCGAATTGTGACCGGAATTAACCGGCCGGGGCTCGACGCGGCGCTGCCGCGCCCGCTGGCGGCGTCCCCCGGGTCGAACCGTCGGCCCGGAGGTAACAATTTGATAACGTCACTGACGTTTCTCCGATTCGGCGAAGTCGCGTTGTTCTCCCAGTTCATCGGTGGTCCGCGCAAGCGTGAAGGGGTGTCTGGAGCGGTCCTGCGGGTTGATCCCAGGGGTGCGATGTGCTTACGGTCGGAGGCACCGATGACTTGAACTGATGATGCTTGCTGATTGTTCGGTGGTGACTTTTAACTCGATATGCCTGTTTTGAAAAGCGTCCCGGGACGCCATTCCCGGGAAGAATGCCTGCGCACGCCGCAGGGAACCGATGCGATCGGTATTCGCGATATCGCGGCCGGCACCGATGTTCTGGATGTGAATTCCACCTACGCCTATCTGCTGATGGCGACCGATTTCGCGGCGACGTCGATCGTGGCCGACCGCGATGGCGACGTCTGCGGATTCATCACGGGCTACCACCCGCCGCCACGGCCGGACGTGCTGTTCGTCTGGCAGGTGGCCGTCGCGGCGTCCGCGCAGGGCGGCGGACTGGCGAGCCGGATGCTCGACGCACTCGTCGACCGGGTCCGGTCGGAGCGGTTCGGGCACCCGATCACCGTCGAGGCGACGGTCTCGCCCAGCAATACGGCCTCGCGCGCGTTCTTCGGTGCGTTCGCGCGCCGTCACGGCGTCCCGCTCATCGAGCGCCCGCACTTCGGGTCTGAGCTGCTCGACGCCGGCCACGGCCACGAGGACGAACCGATCCTGCGGATCGGACCCATCGCCACCGAATTGGCGGTCTGATTCGGCGTGCGCCGAACCGGGCCAGTTGTTTTCATTGAATTGATCGGAGGATTTCCTTGCTGCTCGCCACTACCGAACCGTCGACCGAGTCCGACCTGCCCGATGTGTTCGACTCGGTCGAATCCGAGGTGCGTAGTTACTGCCGGGGGTGGCCCACCGTCATGGTGAGCGCCACCGATTCGCGGGTGACCGACGCCGCGGACCGTACCTACATCGACTTCTTCGCCGGCGCCGGGGCGCTGAACTACGGCCACAACAATCCGCTGCTCAAGGCGCCGCTGCTGGAGTATCTGGCCTCGGACGGGATCGTGCACTCGCTGGACATGGCGACCTCGGCCAAACAGCGGTTCCTTGAGACGTTTCAGCGGCTGGTCCTGCAGCCCCGTGGGCTCGACTACAAGGTGCAGTTCCCCGGCCCGACCGGGGCGAACTCCGTCGAGGCGGCCCTCAAGCTCGCCAGGAAGGTGACCGGCCGCGAGTCGGTCATCAGCTTCACCAACGCTTTTCACGGGATGACGCTCGGCGCGCTGTCGGTCACCGGCAACTCGATGAAACGCGCCGGCGCGGGCATCCCGCTGGTGCACGCCACCCCGATGCCCTACGACAACTACTTCGGCGGTGTCACCGAGGACTTCCAGTGGTTCGAGCGGGTGCTCGACGATTCAGGCAGCGGGCTGAACCGGCCCGCCGCGGTGATCGTCGAAACCGTCCAGGGCGAAGGCGGTCTCAACGTTGCGCGGATCGAATGGCTGCAGGCCCTGGCCGAGCTGTGCCGCAAGCGCGACATCCTGCTGATCGTCGACGACGTCCAGATGGGGTGCGGCCGCACCGGCCCCTTCTTCAGCTTCGAGGCCGCCGGGATCGAGCCCGACATCGTCACGCTGTCGAAGTCGGTCAGCGGATACGGCCTGCCGATGGCGCTGACCTTGTTCCGCCGCGATCTCGACGTGTGGACGCCCGGTGAGCACAACGGCACCTTCCGCGGTCACAACCCGGCATTCGTCACCGCCACGACGGCGCTCGAAACGTACTGGCAATCCGCAGAATTCAGCGACGAGACCGAGCTCAAGGGCAAGTTCGTCCGGGACCGGCTCGACGAGATCGCGGCTCGCTACGACGGGGTGACGGCCCGGGGCCGTGGGATGGCGCAGGGGCTGAAGTTCGACGACGCGGACCGGGCCGGCGAGGTCTGCCGCGCCGCCTTCGACCGCGGCGTGCTGATCGAGACCAGCGGCCCCTCCGACGAGGTCGTCAAACTCCTTCCCCCGCTGACCACCTCGCGCAGCGACCTCGAGGCGGGCCTCGATATCCTCGCCGAGTCGACCGCAATCACCTTGAGCTAGACATCAGCTGAACATCTAGGACTGGGAGTAAAAATCATGATTGTGCGTACCACCGCCGAGATCACCGGAACCGACCGTGACGTCACCGACGGCACCTGGCGTTCCAAGCGCATCATCCTGGCCGGCGACGGTGTGGGTTTCTCGTTCCACGAGACCACCATCGAAGCCGGGTCGGTCAACGAGTTCCACTACCAGCACCACGTCGAGGCCGTGTGGGTCGTGGAGGGCAAGGGCACGTTGACCAACCTGGAGACCGGTGAGCAGTACCCGCTCGCGGACGGAACCATGTACCTGCTCAACGACAATGACCACCACCGGGTCACCTGCGACGAGCAGCTCCGGATGCTGTGTGTGTTCAACCCGCCGGTCACCGGCCGCGAGGTGCACGACGAGAACGGCGTATACCCGGCGCCGCAGTCCGTCGCATGAGTGCACTCATGGACACCGCGATCGAGGATCCCTACCCGACCCGGCTGGATCATGCGATCACCCCGGTCCCGCGGCACGAGCCCGCGGCCTGGGGGAGCGTGGCCGACGGGCCGCTGGGCCAGGGTGACCTGGACGGCTTCTCCGAGAAGGGGTACCTGATCCGGCCGGACACCGTCAGCGATGACTGGCTGCCGCCGCTGCGGCACGAACTCGACCGGGCCGCAGCGGATCTGGACGCCGACGACCCGCGGGTCGTCCGGGAGCCGGGTGGAACCATCC
>NZ_JBSFPX010000104.1:0-24400 GCF_053588415.1 Mycobacterium sp. NPDC003449 | reverse complement strand
TAAAACTGTCCACTTTCACGCGAAAGTGGACAGTTTTATGTCTGCTCGCGAGGGTTCAGTAGTCCCCGCCCGGATCTACTCCGGGGTGTAGCCGAACGGCAGCAGGACACTCTTGGCCTGCGTGTAGGCCTCAATGCCCTCCGGGCCGTTCTCGCGTCCGATGCCCGAGTTCTTGTACCCGCCGAACGGTGCGCCCGGATCGAATGCGTACATATTGACTGCGTAGGTGCCGGTGCGGATCTTCGAGGCGATCTCGACGGCCTTGGGGAAATCCGTGGTGTACACGCTCCCGGCCAGGCCGTAGGGCGAGTCGTTGGCGATGCGCACCGCATCGTCCTCGTCGTCGAACGGGATCACCACGAGCACCGGTCCGAAGATCTCCTCCTGGGCGATCGTCATCGAGTTGTCGACGTCGGCGAACACCGTCGGCTGCACGAACCAACCCGAATCCAGGCCATCGGGGCGGCCGCCGCCGGTGACGATGCGGGCCCCCTCCTCGACGCCCTTCTTGATGTAGCCCTCGACCCGTTCGCGCTGCTTCTCGCTGATCAGCGGTCCGATCATGGAGGCCGGATCATCGGGAAGGCCGGGCTGCATGGCGGCCACGGCACCGGCGAGTTTCTCCACCACCTCGTCGTAGCGGGACCGCGGCGCCAGGATGCGGGTCTGCCCGACGCAGGCCTGCCCGGTGTTCATCAGCCCGGAGAACACCAGCATCGGCAGCGTCGAGTCCAGGTCGGCGTCCTCGAGAACGATGGCGGCGGACTTGCCGCCGAGTTCGAGGGTGCACGGCTTGAGCTTCTCGGCGGCGATCTTGCCGATCTCCTTACCGACGGCGCTGGAGCCGGTGAAGGTGAACTTGTCCAGCTCCGGGTTGTTGGTCAGGGCCCGGCCGGTCTCCACCCCGCCCGGCACCACCGACAGCACGCCCTCGGGCAGGCCGGCCTCGGCGAGCACCTCGGCGAACAGGTTGGTGGTCAGCGGCGTCTCGGCGGCCGGTTTGAGCACCACGGTGCAGCCCGCGAGCAGGGCCGGGCCGAGCTTGTTGCAGGCCAGGAAGAACGGCACGTTCCAGGCGATGACCGCGCCGACGACGCCGATAGGTTCCTTGAGCACCAGGGTCTGGCCGTAGATGCCGTCGCGGATATCGCGCCAGGCGTATTTGTCGGCCGCACCGGCGTAGTACTGCAGACCGGACACGCCGGCGCCGAACTGCATCATGTCGACGATGGTCGGCGGCTGGCCGGTCTCCAGCTTCAGTAGCTGCTTGAACTCGTCGGCCCTGGCGTTGACCAGGTCGACGGCCTTGGCCAGCACCGCCTGGCGTTCCTGCGGCGACATCTGCGGCCACGGACCCTCGTCGAATGCCTTGCGCGCGGCGGCGCAGGCCGCGTTCACGTCGGCCTCGGCCGCCAACGGAACCTGCCCGACTTTTTCGCCGGTGGCGGGAGAGAAGACTTCGATGATCTCGGAGGTCGCGGGCTCGACCCACTGGCCACCGATGAACAGCTTGTCGAACTCGGTGCGCGTGGTGGTGGAACTCTGTGTCATGAGCGTCACACTACCCAGTATTCGGCGAAACGAGAACCTGTTCCAGTTGGCCGGTTCAGCGGGGCCGCAGGACCAGCACCAGATTGCTCACCAGGAACTCCCGCAGCCCGGGGACGGATGTCATCCACCACGCCCATCGTGGGTGGTAGCGGGGAAAAGCGGTGACCAGCGCGCCGGTGGCGGCCGCCCATTGCAGACCGGCGGAGGCCGAGACCGCGAACAACGACGATCCGTAGTCGTTCTTGGGTCGGTGGCCATGTCTGCGGGCATAGCGGTCGGCCGCCCTGGCCCCGCCCAGGTAGTGCGTCAGCCCCATCTCGTGGCCGCCGAACGGGCCGAGCCAGACGGTGTAGGAGAGCACCACCAACCCGCCGGGCCTGGTCACCCGCAGCATCTCGTTGCCCAGCCGCCACGGATGACGGACATGTTCGGCGACATTGGAGGACAGGCAGACGTCGACACTGTCGTCGGCGAACGGCAGGGCCATCCCGGAGGCCCTGACGAAGGTGCCTTCCGCCGCATCGACGGCAGGGCTTCTGCGCGATGTCGCCGCCAGCGCGGCTCCGGCATGCGCCTCGCGCGGATCGGGCTCCACCCCGATGTAGTGCATTGCGGCCGCGTCGAATGCCGATGCGAAGTAGCCGGGCCCGCCCCCCACGTCGAGCACGCTGCGGCCGGCCGGCGATTCTCCGGTGGTCCCGGTCCACAGATCGGCGACCATCGCGACGGTGTCGGCGGCCAGCGCGCCGTAGAAACGGGCTGGTCGGGCCTGTTCGAACCGGAACTCGCCCAGCAGTCGCAGCGACCGGCCCAGCGTCGCCCGGCTGGCAAAGCGATCGGTCGAGTTCACCCGCCCAACCTACTCACCGGTACCCTCGACACGATGTCCGCTGCCCATGTCCGTTCGGTCCTGCTGCTGTGCTGGCGGGATACCGGCCATCCGCAGGGCGGCGGCAGCGAAGCCTACGTGCAGCGCATCGGCGCGCATCTGGCCGCAAACGGTGTCGACGTCACGCTGCGCACCGCGCGCTATCCGGGCGCGGTGCGCGACGAGGTGGTCGACGGCGTCCGGATCAGCCGGGCCGGCGGCCCGTATTCGGTCTACATCTGGGCGGGGCTGGCCATGGTGCTGGCCCGGATCGGGTTGGGACCACTGCGCCGGGTGCGCCCCGACGTCGTCGTCGACACTCAGAACGGCCTGCCGTTCCTGGCCCGGCTGGCGTTCGGACGCCGGGTCGCGGTCCTGGTCCACCATTGTCACCGCGAACTGTGGCCGGTGGCGGGTCCACTGCGCGGCCGGGTGGGCTGGTTCGTCGAATCGCGGCTCTCCCCCCGGCTGCACCGCGGCAACCAGTATGTGACGGTATCGCTGCCCTCGGCTCGTGACCTCAACGATCTCGGGGTGGATTCCGGCCGGATCGCGGTGGTACGCAACGGTCTTGACGAGGCGCCCGCGTCGACGCTGGAGCTGGCGCGGTCCCGCACGCCGCGGCTGGTGGTGCTGTCGCGGCTCGTCCCGCACAAGCAGATCGAGGATGCGCTGGAAGCCGTCGCGGCGCTGCGCGGCGAGATGCCCGAACTGCATCTGGACATCCTGGGTGGCGGGTGGTGGCGCGACCGGCTGGTCGACCATGCCGAGCTGCTGGGCATCGCCGATGCCGTCACCTTCCACGGCCATGTCGACGACGAGACGAAACACTGTGTGCTGCAGCAGAGCTGGGTGCACGTGCTGCCGTCGCGCAAAGAGGGCTGGGGTCTTGCGGTCACCGAGGCGGCCCAGCACGGGGTGCCGACCGTCGGGTACCGGGCCTCGGGTGGGCTCACCGACTCGATCGTCGACGGTGTCACCGGGCTTCTGGTCGACGACCGCGACGGTCTGGTCGCCGGCCTCGGACGACTGCTGGCCGATCCGGTCTCGCGGGCCCAGCTCGGCAGCAAGGCGCAGGCCCGCAGCGACGAATTCTCTTGGGCGCAAAGCGCCGACGCTATGCGCAGCGTGCTGGAATCGGTACGCGACGGCCGCTATGTGAGCGGCCTGGTCTGACCCGCGGGCCGTCGCGCCCGCCACGCGGTGACCACCATCCCGACCGCGCCGCCCACCATCAGCGCCAGCCACACCAGATGTGCGGCGATCAGCACCGGCCGTCCCGACGCGGGCTCTGCCGAGCCGCCCACCCGGTACACCGCGATGTCGTCGTCGCGGTACGCCACCGGAAGATCCAGTCGGGCCGGCACACCGTTGGTTTCGACCACCAGCCAGCCGACCCCGGCGTCGGCGATCGTCTTCCGGTCGGCACCCGAGCGCAGCAAATCCTGCACCACGCGGGCCCGGGCACCCTCGCCGGGCACGATCTGCCCGCCGATCATGAGGTCGCCCGTCGAAAGCACGTCGGCCTGCACCCAGCGGGGCAGCGGATCGAGCACCGGAGCCGGACCGGCCCAGTACAACGACCGCATGCTGTCGGGCGGGAGCACCGCGACCGGCCGGGGGTCGGCGTTGATCACCTTCGCCGCGGCCGTCCAGCCCGGCGGGTATTGCACGGCGACCATTTTGCCGCCCACTCCCCAGGCCAGATCGGGCAGCACCGCGACCAGCGCCGCGCAACCCACCGCGGCCGCGGCGGGCACCGGTATCCGCAGCCGTCGCAGCGTCAACGGTGCCGCAGCCGCCGCCAACACGTACCCGGGCATCGCCAGCGCCACCCATTTCTGCCCGTCGCGTAGCAGCCCGAGCCCGGGAACCGCGCGGGTCACCGCCTCGACGGTGGCCAGGCCCGGGCCGGTGGCCATGGCCGCGGGCACCGCCACCGCCACCGCCGCCAGCACCAGCAGCCCGATGGCGGCGGGCCTGCGCACCAGCACCGGCACCCCGATCGCGACGATCCCGACCAGCACCGCGGTGGCCAGTACCGCGAACAGCGAGGTCCGCGAGGCCGGCACCGCATCGGAGTTCCAGATACCGCCGAGCCCGGCCAGGCTGCCCAGCGTCGAGAGCCCGGGTTCGGCGCGCGCCGCGAACGCGTGCACCCCCGCCGACGACGCCGAAGCGGGTGTCACGGCCCCGCCCACCGCCGCGGCCACCAGCCAGGGCAGCGCCGCCAGTACCGCGGCGCCGAGCCCGAATACGCCGACCCGCAGCCGTCGCCAGCCCTCACCCGGTGCGGCCACACAGGTCAGCGCGACCACGGCGGCTAGGATCAAACCGGTGGGGGTGAGGCCGGCCAGCGCGATCCAGAAGGCCGCCGCCCAGCTCGAAGCCCAGGCCGAGCCGGACCCCGAACCCGAACGCAGGCGCAGCACGCACACCGCCACCCACGGCAGGCAGCCGTACCCGACCAGCAAACTCCAGTGGCCCTGCAGGAGGCGTTCGGCCACATACGGATTCCAGATGGCCAGGGTCGCGGCGATGAACGCACCCGAGCCGGAGGAACCAAGCACGGTGGCCGCCAGTCGCGCCGCCCCCCACCCGGCCAGCCACAGCCCGGCCACCAGCAGCGCTTTCACCACGATCCCGCCGTCGAGCACCGTCGACGTCACCGCCACGAAGAAGTCCTGCGGCACCGCGCGCGGCGCGGCCTCCGAAATCCCCAGCGCGGCATCGGTCGGATACGACCGCGGAGTCGACACGGCATCGCGCAGCAGCAGGTAGCCGGGCGCCAGCAGCGGCGCGGTCGCCAGCACCGACAGCGCCAGCGCGTAGACGGACACGAGGCAGCCGGGCCGGCCGAACCAGCCCTGGCAGGTGCGGAGCCTCAGCGCTATCGGTCCGGTGGTAGATCCGTCGGGCGCTGGGCCGGAAGTTTCTCGGTCTTGGCTTCCGCCCCTGGCACTTGTATGCCCTGGGTGTCGAAGAAGCCGTGGTCAGCGGTGTCCAGCCCGGGATCGATCAGCGTCGACTCGGCCCGTAGCGCGAAGGACCCCAGCACCGCACCGCCGACCAGCGCCACCAGGCCCAGCGCGGTGAAGGTGATCGGCAGGATGCGCGACCACAGCCCGATCCGGTCCCGTTCGTCCTGCGCCGCCGAGACCTGAGATTCGACGGTCTCCTCATTCGAGGCGACCTTGTAGTCGACGAAGGTCACCTCGGGTTTGAGGGCGTCGCGCGCGAAGTACTGGTAGCCGTGATCCTCTTCCTTGACGACGGTGCCCGACACCGGGTCGACCCAGAACGTGCGTTGTGCGGCGTAATACCGGTCCATCGTGATGGATTCGTCCGGTTCACCCGGGACACCCCACACCTCGGCGCGCGCGGTGACCGAACTGTCCGCATCGTCCTCGTACAGCGACGAGTACTTGACCGGCTCCACCAGCTTGCCGTCGGAGTCGTAGCCGACGTTCTGGACGAACCGGTAGGCGGTCAGCCCGTTGACGTCGTCCTCTCCGTCGTAGTTCGCGTCGAACGGTTTCTGCGCGATCGGATCGAACACCGGGTAGGTCTTCTTTTCGGTGTCGAACGGGAACCGGTAGGTCAGCCCCTCGTGCGGCAGCGCGATGTTCGTCGGCGGCTTCTCGTCCTCGATGGAGCGCGGTTTCTGCACCGATCCGCCCGGGTTGCTCTCACTGGATACCGCGAGCGCCGAACTGCGGTTCATCGTCACGGTGTCGACCATCGCCAGCAGCAGACCGTTGTCCTGCTGGCGGTCGGTCCGTCGCAGCGACGTGCCCACCTGCAGGGTCACCACTTCGGCGTTGGACGGTGCCTCCACGCTGAGCTGCTGCTGCAGCGACACCGGCACATCGCGGTCCACCGCGAACTTCTCCGCGGTCAGCGATTCCGGATCGAATGCGGTGGCCGTGCCATCGCTGATCAGTGTGGTGTCCAGGTCGAGCGGAACCTTGGCGATCTTGCCCTTGGTGTAGGTGGTCAGCAACAGTGCGGCGATCAACAGGGCAGCTCCGAGCCCCATGAGTCCGCATGCCGCGATACGCAGCGCCACTGCGCGGTTCAAACCGGGCCTCCTTCACTGTGGGCCAAACCGTCCTGAGGCAAATCCGTTCGACCCTAACAGCACAATTTAAGGCCATCACTTACTACGACGGCATCCGCCGTGCCCTGTTCACACGCAGTTTGGCGGGTCGGGCGCCGCACGGCACACTGGTCGCCGTGGCCGGCCCGGAATCAGAGGTCGGCGGGACACGGAGCTTCCTGCCGGCGGTCGAAGGTATGCGCGCCTGCGCGGCGATGGGCGTGGTGCTGACCCATGTGGCATTCCAGACCGGACACACCGGCGGGGTGACCGGCCGGATCTTCGGCCGGTTCGACCTGGCGGTCGCGGTGTTCTTCGCACTGTCGGGGTTTCTGCTGTGGCGCGGCCACGCCGCGGCTGCTCGCGGGCTGCGGCAGCGGCCGCCGACCGGCCATTACCTGAGGTCACGGCTGGTGCGCATCATGCCCGGCTACGTCGTGGCCGTCGTGCTGATCCTGCTGCTGCTGCCCGAGGCCAAGGCCGACCTGACGGTGTGGCTGGCCAACCTCACCCTCACCCAGATCTATGTGCCGCTGACCCTGACCGCCGGGCTGACCCAGATGTGGAGCCTGTCGGTGGAGGTCAGCTTCTATCTGGCCCTGCCGCTGCTCGCGCTGCTGGCCCGGCGGCTGCCGGTGCGCGCCCGGATCGGTGTCATCATCGCGGTGGCGGTGCTCAGCCTGGCCTGGGTGCGGATCCCGTTCGACGGCTCCACCGGGCTCAACCCGTGGAACTGGCCGCCCGCGTTCTTCTCCTGGTTCGCCGCGGGCATGGTGCTGGCCGAACTGACGGTGAGCCCGTTCGGCTGGATGCACCGCCTGGCGCGGCGCCGCGTGCTGATGGCGGTGATCGCCGCGGTGGCGTTCGGGATCGCGGCCTCACCGCTGGCCGGGATGGAGGGGCTGCGGCCCGGATCGGTCGGCCAGGTCACCCTCAAGACCGCGATGGGTGCGGTGGTCGCCGGTGCGTTGCTGGCCCCGCTGGTGCTCGACCACCCCGATACCGGCCACCGCATCCTGGGCAGCCGGCTGATGGTGACCCTGGGGCGCTGGTCCTACGGGTTGTTCGTCTGGCACCTGGCGGCGCTGGCGATGGTGTTCCCGATGATCGGCGAGTTCCTGTTCCACGGGCAGATGCTGGTGGTGCTGGTGCTGACGACGGTGTTCGGCTTCGCGCTGGCGGCCGTGAGCTATGCCCTGGTGGAGTCCCCGTGCCGGGAAGCGTTGCGGCGCTGGGAGTATCGCCACCGACGGCCGGTGCCGCCGCTGGACAGTGCGATCACGCCGGAGCCCGAGCCGGTCGCCCGCTGACCTCGTCGCGCTGTTTCTGCGGTCTGACGACGTCGTCGAGCCAGTCGAACGCGCGTTGATGAAACAGCGTGAGCGCCCCCATCTGGCAGTGCGACTGGGCGCCCTCCGCAGCGGTGAACACGATCAGCTCTTTGTCACAGGTGAGTGCGTCGTAGAGCTGCTGAGCTTGCCCGGTCGTGGCGAACTCGTCTTCTTCACCGTCACATACCAGTGTCGGGCAGGTGATCCGGTCGGCGATGCCGGCCATCGTGTAGCCCGAGGTCATGGAGCGCAGTTCGTCACCGCGGTCGGTGCCGAATGTCCAAACGGCATTGGAGAGCAGCCATTTGAGGTTGGTCGGGAGTTCGTGTCTACGGCTGAGCAGGGAGTCGAGATCGTCGGGGCTCCCGTCGCCGGCCGATGAAGCCACCTGACGCAATGCGGCGCCGAAGTCGTAGATTCCGTCGAAGGCCACACATGCGGCGAGCCGGTGTTCGAACGCCGCGGCGCGGGGGGCCAGGAAACCTCCCATGCTCATGCCCAGCAGAGCCACCTGACTCGGGTCGACCTCCGGCAATGCCAATGCGTAGTCGACCGTCGGCGTCACGACTGCCTCCCAGTCGCCCCTGAACGGCAGGCCCTCTCGGCGCAGCGCGGCGCCCTGACCGGGACCTTCGAAGATCAGGCAGTTCCAGCCGCGACGTACCGCCGCCGCGGCCGCCGTGAAGTACATTTCTTCGACGGTCGAGTCGAAGCCACCGTGGGCCAGCAGCGTCGGCCGCGGTTCGTCGCCCTCACCCCCCGCGATGAAATAGCCCTCAAGCTCGATTCCCGCATACGGAATCCCCACTCGGCGTGATCGAAACGCCGAGAGCGCCAGTGCATCACGAAAACAACGCACGCCGCGCTCCCACGTGGCCAGGACCCGGGGATCGTTTCGGGGGTCGTCCCGGAGATAGAACTCGGCCGTGCGGTAATAGTTGGCCGCGCGCAGGTACGCGCACCGCGCACTTTCGCCGTGACCGCCGCGCGCGGCCTGCTCGGCGATGGCCTCAGTTCGTTGCGCCAAGCCGTACCACTCGTCGTACCACGACTCCAGATCGCCCGCGGTGACGCGCTGGACGGCGGCGGCCACCTCGCCGAAGTCCGCACCGTCATATGGCGTGTAGGCGATCGCCCGCAACGTCTCGTAGGAAAACGACTCGTCCGTGCTGAACGTGAAAGTCATTCCTGCGGTCCCTCCTCCAATTAAAAGCCACTAGTAGTGGCTGTAACCCAAGGATGGCAGAATTCAGGAACTAACGCAACGAGTAGGGGCGGTAACCCAATGTCGAGACAGAGTCAGGCCGTCCGGGGTATTCGTCCGGGCGGACGCAGCGCCCGCGTGCGCGCGGCGGTGCTGTCCGCTGCCATCGGCGAACTCACCGACACCGGCTACGCCGGGCTCACCATAGAGGCCGTGGCAGCGCGGGCCGAGGTGAACAAGACCACGATCTACCGGCGGTGGCCTGATCGCGATTCGTTGCTGGTCGAGGCACTGAGCGAGTGGTCGGACAGCACTGTCGCGGCCCCGGACACCGGCACTGTCGAGACTGATCTGGGTGCGCTGACCGATTCGATCGTCGACCTCCTCAACAGCCCCATCGGGTGCGCCGTCCTCGCCATGGTCCTTGCCGCACGCGGCCGCAACGCCGAACTCCTCGAGGTCTTGGCCCGCTTCTTCGAGGACCGGGAGGAGATCGCGGTGCCCCTGGTCGAACGCGCCGTGAGCCGAGGTGAGCTGCCTGTCGGCACCGATCCTGCCGGGCTACTGGCAACTGTGCGTGCACCGCTGTTCTACCGAATCATCACCACCGGTGGACAATTGACTCAACGGCACGCGCGCGAAGCGGTCGAACTGGCGCTCGCCGCGGCTCGAGCGAGGGCGCTCATCGAGATCGACTCCTAGCGGTGCCTCAGTACCCGCCCCGCCGCTCGAAGATCCGGCGCGGGTTGTCGACGAGCATGGTGGTGATCTGGTCTTCGCTCACGCCGCGGTCACGCAGCGCGGGCAGCACGTCGTCGTGGATGTGCAGATAGTGGCTGTTGGGCAGTGCCGCGGTGGTCAGCTCGTCGGGCAGGGCGTCGAAGTAGCACCAGGTGTCGTGGGAGAGCACCATCCGGTCGGCGTGCCCGCGCTCGCACATCGCGGCCACGGTGTCGACCCGGTCGGCGAACGGCAGGAACACGTCGATGCCGAACCGGTCCATGCCGATATAGGAGCCCGCCGCGATCAGCTCCTCCAGATAACCGATGTCGGTGGTGTCCCCGCAGTGGCCGATCACCACCCGGGACAGGTCGACGCCCTCCTCGGCGAAGATGCGCTGTTGTTCCAGACCGCGCCGGGTGGCGGCGTGGGTGTGGGTGGAGATCGGCACCCCGGTCCGGCGGTGGGCGGCCGCGACCGCGCGCAGCACCCGCTCGACGCCGGGGGTGACGCCCGGTTCGTCGGTGGCGCACTTGAGGATTGCGGCCTTGATGCCGGTGTCGGCGATGCCGTGTTCGATATCGCGGACGAACATCTCGGCCATCGGCTCCGGACCGTTCATCGCGGTGCCGGGGCCGCGGAAGTGAAACGTCATCGGGATGTCGTTGTAGGTGTACAGACCGGTGGCCACCACGATGTTGAGGTCGGTGGCGGCGGCGATCCGGGCGATGCGGGGGAGATAACGGCCGAGCCCGACGACGGTGAGATCGACGATGGTGTCCACCCCGCGGGCCTTCAGTTCGTTGAGCCGGGCGATCGCATCGGCCTCGCGTTGGGCCCCGTCGCCCCACGGTTCCGGATAGTTCGACGTGAGTTCGGTCGACATTATGAACACGTGTTCGTGCATGAGCGTCACGCCCAGGCCGGCGGTGTCGATGGCTCCCCTTGCGGTGTTCACGGTCGGCACGCGCTCGATGCTAGGGCGCAGCCGGTGCGCCGGCCGGACTTTCGGCCGGGTTCAGTCGGCCCATTCGATGGTGCGCAGCTGCCGCCGTGAGCTGATGCCGAGCTTGACGAACACCTTCCGCAAATGCCATTCGACGGTGTGGGTGCTGATGAACAATTGGGCGCCGATCTCCTGGTTGGTCAGGCCGTCGGCGGCCAGCCGGGCGATCTGGGCCTCCTGCGCGGTGAGCTCATCACCGGAGCTGACAGGTTGTTTGCGCACCCGCTCCCCGGTGGTGGCCAGTTCGCGGCGGGCCCGTTCGGCGAATCCGGCCGCGCCCATCCGGGTGAACATGTCGAACGCCTCGCCCAGGTGGTGGCGGGCGTCGGTGCGGCGGTTGACCCGGCGCAGCCATTCGCCATAGCGCAGGTGATTGCGCGCGACGTGCACCATGACGCGGGCGCGGGTCAGGCGCTCGATGGCCTCGTTGAACAGCGCGTCGGCCTCGGCGTTGTCGGCGAGCAGCGCCTGCGCGCCGGCCAGCACGCCGAGACCCCAGTCGTTGCCGCTGGCGCCCGCGGTCTGCTCCAGGCGCTGCACCGCCTGCGCCGCGATGGCCTGCTCCCCGGTCCGCGTCGCGGCCTCGACCAGTTCCAGCAGACCCCAGCCGCCGAAGCCGAGGTCTTCGTATTCGCAGACCTCGCGCGCGGCGGCGAACGCCTCGTCGTAGCGGCCGAGTCCGTTGTAGAGGATCGCCGCCATACCCCTGGTCACGCCGAGCAGCCGGCCCTCACCCTTGCGTTCGGCGGCCTGGGCGGCCCGGTCCATCAGCTCCCCCGCGTCGGCGGACACTCCCTGCCAGGCGGCCAGGTGCAGCCGGTGGTATCTGATCGGCTTGTCGTCGGTGGCCGCCGAGATCGCCGCAGCCTCTTCGAGAAGCGTTGCGGCCATTGCGAATTCACCACCCAGTATGTGGGCCCCGGCCCGAAAAGCCAGCGCGGGTGGAAGCAGCGCCAGCGCTCCGGTCTCCCGCGCGAGGCGCACCATGCTGGTGGCCAGTTTCTCGATCAGCGGGTAGTCCCACACCTCTCCGGCGGCGGATTCCTGGACGATCGGGAACGCCAGCGTGATCCAGGACAAGGACCAGCCGCTTTGCGGGCCGTCGTGACGCTGGGCGTGGCGGCACCACAATCCCAGCGCGAGGTTCAGCGGATCCGCCGCGGCCGCGACACCACCGGTGAGTCGGTGCGCCATCCCGCTCAGCAGCAGGTCGATCGGCCGCTCCAACTCGGGCAGTCGGGCGAGCGAACGGTGTGCCGCATCGGCGATGGCCGCGAGACCGCCTGGGTCTCCGAACCGGCCGGCGTACATCGCCGCGGCCAGCGCCTCCAGATAGGTGTCGCGGGCCAGTGCGTCGTCGAGGGTTTCCAGCCGCTTGGCGGCGTCGAGCAACAGCGCCGCGGCCTCACCGACCTGCGGCGCGCCGGGTTCGGCGCCGCGGCTGCGGGTGAACTCCATCTGGGCGTGCAACCGCGCCACCTGCGCGCGTTGCAGGTCGGGCAGCGGGCAGAGCTCGGCGATCGCCAACAGTTCGTAGGCGCCGGCCTGGTCCGCCGCATCGCGTTTGGCCTGGGCGGCCGCGATGGCCCGGATCCCGCGCAGCGCCGGGTCCGCGGTGAGCACGGCCGCCTTCTCCAGGAAGGCCGCGGCCGCGGCGACCCCACCCCGGCTCTGGGCCCGGCTCGCCGAGGCCTCCAGCTCGGTGGCCACCGCATCGTCGGGGCCGGCCGCCGAGTTGGCCGCATGCCAGGCCCGCCGGTCGGGGTCGGCCAGGGCGTCGGTGGCCTCGGAGAGCGCGCGATGCACACTGCGGCGGGTGTGCAGATCGGCGGCCCGATAGGCCGCCGAACGCACCAGCGGGTGGTGGAAGCGTACCCGCGGACCGAGTTCGATCAACCCGGCCGCCTCGGCCGGTGCCAGGGCAGTCACCCGGATACCCAATTGTGCTGCCGCGCGGACGAATAACGCCGCATCGCCCACCGGCTCGGCCGCCGCGACCAACAGTAGCTGCCTGGTCTGGTCGGGCAGGGACTCGATCCGGCGGATGAAGCCGGTCTCGAGATGCTCGGTCGAGCGGTGCGCGGTGACCTCGCCGGTGGCCAGGCCGGTGACGGTGCCGAACCCGCCGGCGAGTTCGGTGGCCGACAGGCTTTTCGGCACTTCGAGCAGCGCCAGCGGGATACCGCGGGTTTCGGCGACGATGCGATCGCGGACCCGGTTGTCGATCCGGCCCACCACGACCGAGCCGAGCAGTTCGCGGGCGTGGGCATCGCGGAGCCCGCCGATGGCCAGTTCGGGCAGGCCGGCCAGGGCGTCGGCACCGGGATCGCGAGCGGCGAAGACCAGCCCGATGGGTTCGGCCAGCAGCCGGCGCGCGACGAAGCCGAGGGTCTGCACCGAGACCTGGTCGAGCCATTGCGCGTCGTCGATGACGCAGAGCAGCGGCTGGTCCTCGGCGGCCGCGGCCATCAGGCTCAGCACCGCGAGCCCGACCAGGAACCGGTCCGGGGGCGGCCCCACACCGAGGCCGAACGCCACGGCCAGCGCGTCGCGTTGCGGTTCGGGTAACTCGTCGACGTGGTCCATCAACGGTGTGCACAGTTGCTGCAGGCCGGCGAACGCCAGTTCCATATCGGACTCGACCCCGGCGACCCGGGCGATCCGGAAGCCGGTGGCCTGCTCCGCGACGAACTCCAGGAGTGCGGTTTTGCCCACGCCGGCCTCGCCACGCAGCACCAGCACCCGGCTGGTCGCCGATTCGACACCGGACAGCAGCGCGCGAAGGGTGGCGCATTCGTCGTCGCGCCCGCGTAGACGCTGTCCCCGGCCGGGGGTCGGCTTCGATTCCACTGGGGCGCCCGTGTCCGTTCTCTGCGGGAACCGCTTGCCGACGTGCCCAACGCCGGAGCCGGTTCGATGCCCCCCACGAGATAATAGCGACTGCTGTGCTTGGTACACCCGTCCCGGTTTCACCGGGGCCGATGGCCGGGGCGCGCGATAGGGTGCCCGGGTGAGCACCCCTGCCGCGCCGGTCCCGTGGCCCGGCGGCGCCGTCTGCGCCGCATCGTTCACCTTCGACGTCGACGCCGAGAGCGCCATGCTCGGTCTGTCCCGTCGGCACGCCGACCGGATGTCGGCCATGAGTCACCAGGCCTACGGTCCGCTCACCGGTGTGCCGAGAATTCTGAAACTCCTTGCCCGCCACGACGTGACTTCGACGTTCTTCGTGCCCGGCTACACCGCCTTCCGGTATCCGGATGTGATCAGGTCGATCGCGGCGGCCGGTCACGAGATCGCCCATCACGGCTATCTGCACGAGTCCAACCTGGCGATGACCGAGGCTCAGGAGTCGGCCGTGCTGGACCGCGGTTCGGACACCATCGAGGCGATCACCGGAACCCGGCCGGTCGGCTACCGCGCCCCGATGTGGGAGCTCGGATGGCGCTCGCCGAAGCTACTGCGGGACAAGGGATTTCTCTACGACAGCAGTCTGATGGACACCGACCACCCGTATGAGCTGGCCGTCGCGGGCGGTGGTCCCCTGGTGGAGATCCCGATCCAGTGGGCGCTCGACGATTTCGATCAGTACTGCCTGGTCCCGGATTTCTTCGCGGCCGGGTCGATCCAGAGCCCGGACAAGGTGGTCAGGCTGTGGCGGGCCGAGTTCGAGGCGATCCGGGCCGAGCGGGGCTGCTTCGTGCTGACCAACCATCCGTTTCTGTCGGGCCGGCCGTCGCGGGCTCAGGCTCTGGAGTCGCTGATCGAGTACGTGGTGTCACTCGACGATGTGTGGCTGGCCGGCCTCGGCACCGTCGCCGAACACGTCCGCGGCCTCGGCCTGACTCCCCGGGCGATCGAACGGCCCCACCCGGCCGACTTCTGAGGGCTATTCCTGGGCCGCCTCGACGGCGGCGAGCGCCTCGGGCGTCACCTCGTCGAGGGCGTCGTCGAAGTCGTGGTGGCGGCTGACGTACTTGGCGACATACGGGCAGACCGCCACGATGCGCTTGCCGGCCGCCCTGGCGTCGGTCAGCGCGGCCGAGACCAGCACCGCGGCCAGCCCGCGGCCGCCGAACGCGTCGTCGATCTCGGTGTGGTAGAAGATCCGCTGGTCTTCCCGGTCGACGTAGGCCGCGAGACCCGCGTGCTCACCCGAGACCGTGATCTCGTAGTGCTGAGCCTCGGCTACCTGGCGGACGTCGGTCCCGTCGGTGTTTTCTGGCATGGCCCCACTATGCCCCTGGATACGCTTCCTGCGGGCGATGGGAGGGCGCACATGACCGCGACGCAGGACCGAGTTTCGACCTGGGCGCCGTTCGCGTCACCGGTGTACCGGGCGCTGTGGATCGCCCAGTTCGTCTCCAACCTCGGCACCTGGATGCAGACCGTCGGTGCCCAATGGATGCTGGTCTCCGATCCCGGCGCGGCCGTGCTGGTCCCGCTGGTGCAGACCGCGACCACGCTGCCGGTGATGCTGCTGGCCCTGCCGTCGGGTGTGGTGGCCGACCTGATGGACCGGCGGCGGCTTCTGATCGGTACGCAGGCCGCCATGGCCGCGGCGGTGTCGACGCTGGCGATCTTGACCGGGGTCGGGCTCACCACCCCGACGGTGCTGTTGATGCTGCTGTTCGCGATCGGCTGCGGCCAGGCCCTGACCACACCGGCCTGGCAGGCGATTCAACCCGAACTCGTACCGCGCGAACAGATTCCGGCCGCGGCCGCGCTGACCAGTATGAGCATGAACGGGGCGAGGGCAATCGGTCCCGCGGTGGCCGGTGCGCTGGTCGCGGTGTCGGGGCCGACCACGGTGTTCGCGCTCAACGCGGTGTCGTTCATCGGCATCGTGGCGGTGCTGGTGCTGTGGCGGCGGCCTGCGACCGAATCGGTGCTGCCCGCCGAACGCCCGTACGCCGCGCTGACGGCGGGCGGGCGGTTCATCCGCAGCTCGCCGATCATCCGCCGGATCCTGTTGCGGTCGGTGCTGTTCATCCTGCCGGGCAGCGCGCTGTGGGGCCTGCTGCCGGTGGTGGCCAAGGACCACCTCGGGCTGACCGCATCGGGATACGGCCTGCTGCTCGGCGCGCTCGGGGTCGGCGCGGTGGTGGGCGCGCTCACCCTCTCGGCCGTGCGGGCGGTGTTCGGGCAGAACATGCTGCTCGTGGTCGCCGCACTCGGATTCGCGGTGGCGACCACCGTTTCCGCGGTGGTGGTGCACCTGGGTGCGGTGCTGGCCGCCCTGGTGGTGGGTGGGGTGGCGTGGCTGCTGGCGCTGTCCACGCTCAACGCGTCGATGCAGTTGAGCCTGCCTGCCTGGGTCCGGGCCCGCGGTCTGTCGGCGTATCTGCTGGTGTTCATGGGTGGGCAGGCCATCGGGTCGCTGATCTGGGGCCTGGTCGCCGGGGCGACCGGCACCGTCACCGCACTGCTGGCCAGTGCCGCCCTGTTGCTGGTGTGCGGGCTGTCGGCCGCGTGGTGGCCGCTGCACGCCCGCACCGGGGATCTCGACCTGACGCCGTCGGCGCACTGGCCCGAACCGGCCCTGGTCTTCGAACCGGAACCGCCCGACGGTCCGGTGGTGGTGCTGACCTACTACCGGGTGGAGCCGGCCGACGAAGCCGGATTCCTGTCCGCCATGGCGGCTCTCGGCCGGTCACGGCAGCGCACCGGTGCCGCCGAGTGGCAGCTGTTCCGGAGCGGCGAGAAGGCCGCGACCTTCGTCGAGGTGTTCGTGGTGCGGTCCTGGGACGAGCATCTGCGCCAGCACCACGCCCGGTTGACCGGCCAGGATCTGCTGATCGAGCAGGCCGTCGAACGCCATGTGCAGGGTGAACCGATTTCGCAGCACCTGATCGCCGTCCACAGGCCTTGACTGTGAACTGCCTCACAGTAAAATGACCAGTGGTCATCGAACCTTGGAGGTCGGATGCCGACGGTCACCTGGGCCCGGGTGGATCCCGCTCGCCGCGCCGCGGTGATCGCCGCCGCCGAAGCGGAGTTCGGTGCGCACGGGTTCTCCCGCGGCAGCCTCAACGTCATCGCGCGCCGCGCCGGCGTCGCGAAAGGCAGCCTGTTCCAGTACTTCGCCGACAAACGGGACCTGTACGCCTTCGTCGCCGACGTCTCCAGCCAGCGGGTGCGGGCCCATATGGAGGACCGGATCCGCGAACTCGACCCGGACCGGCCGTTCTTCGAGTTCCTCACCGATCTGCTGGACGACTGGGTGGCCTACTTCGCCGAACACCCCAGGGAGCGTTCCCTGCACGCCGCATCCAGCTTCGAGGTCGAGACCGACGCGCGGGTCAGCGTGCGGGCGGTGGTGCACCGGCACTATCTGGAGGTGTTGCGCCCGCTGGTGCGCGACGCGCAGAACCGCGGCGACCTGCGCCCCGACTGTGACGTCGAGGCGATGCTGGCCCTGTTCCTGATGATCCTCCCGCATCTGGCGCTCGCGCCCTACGTCCGTGGGATGGATCCGGTCCTCGGGCTCGACGAGCCCACCCCCGAGCAGCCGGCGCTGGCGGTGCGCCGGCTCGTCGCCGTGCTGGCGGCGGCATTTTCGCCGGCACCCGCGAACCACACCACCACAGCCCGAACCTGAGGAGGCCCCCATGGCACGGACATCATTCGGCTCGCTGAGCGCGGGCGGTCTCAACTGGGACAGCCTGCCGCTCAAGCTGTTTGCCGGTGGCAACGCGAAATTCTGGAATCCGGCCGATATCGACTTCTCCCGGGACCGGGAAGACTGGGAGTCGCTGACCGACCGGGAACGCGAGTACGCCACCCGGCTGTGCGCGGAGTTCATCGCCGGGGAGGAGGCCGTCACCAACGACATCCAGCCGTTCATGAGCGCGATGCGCGCCGAAGGACGGCTCGGCGACGAGATGTATCTGACCCAGTTCGCCTTCGAGGAGGCCAAGCACACCCAGGTGTTCCGGATGTGGCTCGACGCCGTCGGGATGACCGAGGACCTGCACGGCTACCTCGACGGCCTCTCGGCCTACCGGGAGATCTTCTACGATGTGCTGCCGGATTCGCTCGACGCGTTGAACGCCGACCCGTCGCCGGCCGCCCAGGTGCGGGCCTCGGTGGTCTACAACCACGTCGTCGAGGGCATGCTGGCGCTCACCGGATACTATGCGTGGCACAAGATTTGCGTCGACCGCGGCATCCTGCCCGGTATGCAGGAGCTGATCCGCCGCATCGGTGACGATGAGCGCAGGCACATGGCGTGGGGGACCTTCACCTGCCGGCGCCACGTCGCCGCCGACGACGCCAACTGGACGGTGTTCGAGACCCGGATGAACGAGCTCATCCCGCTGGCACTGCGGCTGACCGAGGAGGGTTTCGCGCTCTACGCCCCCGACATCCCGTTCGGTCTGGCCGAGGACGAGTTCATGCAGTACTCCGCCGACAAGGGGATGCGCCGGTTCGGCACGATCAGCAGTGCGCGGGGCCGTCCGGTGGGCGAGATCGACGTCGACTATTCACCGTTGCAACTCGAGGACACGTTCGCCGACGAGGACGAACGGGCCCTGGCATCGGCCTGATCCGAATCCCAGATCATCCGATGAAGCTGATCATTCCGATTCCGCGCGGGTACGCGGCGAGAAATCGACCGCCGATGCGGCCAGCACCGCGACCGAGATCAGCGCGAGGAACTGGACACCGGGGGAGTGCCCGATGTAGCCGTCGACCGACCGCCACGGGTTCTGGCTGAGTACCGCACCGGCGAGCAGGAAACCGCCCGACGCGGTCCCGACGGTGAGGTTCTGCCGCCAGCTGTCGCGGTTGCGTAGCAGGTAGCGCACGCCGATGGCCGCGCCGGCGACGGCCACGCCCGCGATCCCGGCGAGCGCCGCGCCCACCGCGAGCACCCCGGCCCCGATGACGAGCGGTCCCGGACGCCACGGCCGGGCGGCGGGTGCGGCGGCCCGCCTGCGGCGGGCGGGCCACAGGGCCAGCAGCGCCAATAGCGGAAGCAGGGCCAGACCACCCACAAGCCCGATCCGGTAGGGCGTGTTCGAGTCGAACGAGATAGTCACCGCGCCTTCGGTTCCCGGTGGGATCACCCAGCCCTGCTGCCAGCCGTTGACCGTCACCGGGGTGAGCCGGTTGCCCGCGGTGTCACGGGCGATCCAACCGGGGTTGACGCTTTCGGGTACCACCAGCGTCCGTTGCCCCTGCGCCGGGCCGACGACGACCTCGCGCCGATCGGGTCCCCACGTCGCGATATCCGCGGGAGTTGTTGTGGCCGTGCTCAACCGGTCGGCATCAGGTGCCGCCGCGGACAGCACAGCGCCGTCGACGATGAACGCGGAGCCCGGGCTGACCAGCAGCTCCTGCTGCCCGGCGGGCAGATCGACCGGGTCGGCCCGGCAGGGCTGGGCCGGGATCGGGTCGCCGTCGAGCAGGGCCCCAACGGTGGCCGTCACGGAGGTCTGGATGAACTGCCCGGCCACCCCGATGACCGGGCCATCTCCGCACGGGATCGACACCGTCCGTTCGCGATTGGCGGCGCCATCGGCGGCGCCGACCGGGCCGCCGCGGCTGTCGAGCGCGGTGACCTCGGCGAGGCCCGGTGGTTTGAGCTGATCGAAGCCCAGCGAGGTGCGGTCGATGATGTCGTTCCAGTCCAGCAGCGACACCGTCACCGTGTCGGTCTCCCGCGGTTTGAGCCGCAGCGTCTGCGGCTCGCCGTTGCCCGGAAGCTTGTGCACCTGCGGGCCGTCGCCGAGGTCGACGGCCACCAGGGTGGGATGCGCGGGCGGCTCGGTGGTGCCGGGCACGATGCGCAACGCCCCGACCTCGGTTCTGGCCGGCAGCTTCAGAGTCAGGGTGGGCGGCGATTTGAACTGCACCACCCGCTGGGGTGCGGTCCAGGAGGTTCGCGGATCACCGTCGGCGGCCGCGTACGCCGAGCCGAGCACGTCGACCGGGTCCGCGTCGCCGAACGCCCGGGTGGCACCCGGCTGGGCCACCAGATCGGCCAGTTTCGGTCCCTGTCTGCCGCGGATCCACACCGTCGGATGTACCCGGGTGGCCTGCGGAACCGTCAGTGTCCGGCTCAGGTTCACCGGCTCCTCGGAGGCCAGCGCCATCGCCGCCGCACAGCGCACCCCGACCGGACTGTCCGCACACCCCGGCCGGCCGAGCAGTTCGGTGCCCAGATCCCATTGCGCGACAGTCGAACCCGGCGGCGGGCCGGGCACGTCGACGGTGTGGCGCAGGTTGACCGGATGGGCGAACCCGGATGCGTCGTACTGGGTGAGGGCCAGGTCGGTGATGCCGAACTGCACACCCGTCGAGCCGTCGTCGGTGGCGACCGCGGTGATCCGCACCCACGGTGTCTCGCCGACCGGCAGTGGCACGGTCAGCGGCTTACCCGCGGTGTCGAACCGCAGGGTGCTGGTACCGGTGGCGGTGGCGATCTCGATGCGGCGCACCTGCGCCCCGACGGCGGTGGCGCTCGGGGTGATGGTCAGCGTGGCATTGGTGACCGGGTGGTCGAAATCGACCTGCAGCCACTGGCCGACGGCGGACTGCAGGGCGTTGGACACCCACGCGGTCGAACTGTCACTGTCGATGGCCGCCGCCGGGCCGGTGGCCGGCGCGACATTGGGCAGCGCGGTGGAATCGGCGGCCGAGCTCGACACCGATACCCGTCCGCCGGTCCAGCTGCCGTAGACCGGGGCGGCGTCGCCGGCCGGATAGTCGGGCACCCGGTTGTGGGTGTGGCGCAGATCGCCGGGCGCCCGGATCGCCGAGGCATGATCGTCGACCCGGCCGTAGTCGATCTCACGGGCCGTCGGGGTGTCGGTGACCACCACGCCGCGGCCGTCGACGGTCGCCGGCAACCCGGCCCGCTGCGCGTCGGAGGTCAGCAACATCGGTCCGAGCGGTGGCCGCCCGGTCAGCCTCCGCCGCTCGTCGAGGCGCAGCAGCGCCTCCGGGGCACCCGCCACCCGGGTCATCGCATCGGCATCCACCAGGTAGGGCGCGGTCGGGTTGGTCGCGCCGGTGTCCACCCGGTAGATCTGCACCGCGGGGTAACGCGGCCGCAGACCGCTGTCGGCGACGAATCCCTCGAGGGTTCCCGGGCCCACCGGATCGCCGAACTCGGCGACCAGGGACAGCCCAGGAGAGCCCTCGATCGAGCGGTGCACCAGCACCGGGCGGGCCGACCGGGAGGCCTCAGGATCCAGGTCATTGCGCACGGCGACATAGGAAATGCCTTGTCGGGCAAGGGTATCGGCCAGCCCGGCGGAGGGGCGCCCCGCGGCGAACAGGCGCTGCACAGAGTCCAGCGCCCGGATCGTCTCCGGCGGGGTCAGTGGGATCGAGTCGCGCACTCCCCACGGGCTGGAACCGAGCACCTGCAGCGGCTCGTCGTGGCTGTTGCCCCACACCTGGGTGGCGAACGGTGCGCCGGGCGCCACCAGCACCCGGCCGCGTTGGGTGTTGTGGGTGTCCAGCCAGTCGGCGGCGTCGTGCCAGTACTGGGGGATGGCGCTGAACGCGCCCGGCGGGGCGAGCCGTCCGGTCCAGGCGATCGAGGTCGCGCCGACCAGCGCGGCCAGCACCACGATGCCGACCGCCGCCCGTTTGTTCCGTTCCGGGTGGGCGAACGCATCCAGCCAGACCGACCGGGCAACGCTGCCCGGCAGCGGGATCCGGCCCAGCAGGTGGATCAGCCCCAGCGCGAGCGGCAGCCGGATCACCGGCTCGAGCTTGGCCAGGTTCCGCAGCGGGGTGCCCGCATCGTCAAGGAACGCCTGGACCTGCAGTGCGACCGGCGAGCCCAGCCCGCCCGAATACCCCAGCCCGAGCAGGACGACGCCGATCAGCAGCATGGTGATCAGCCGGCCGCGGGCAGGCATCGATTTCAGCGCCAGCCCGGCCAGCCCGGCCGCCGCGACCAGGGTGGTGGCCAGTACTGCCATGGTTCCGGTCACCAGGGAGGCGGCCGCGGTGGCGTTGGGTGCCACGAACGGGGTCCAGCTGCCGGTGCCGCGCAGCATCTCGGTCAGCGACATCCACTGGGTGGTGACGCCGGAGGATTCGATGAAATCCAGGAACGGTGGGCTGATCCGGCCCAGCAGCACCAACGCCACCACCCACCAGGTGACCGCCAGGACCCCGCACACCGCCCACCACGCGGTGAACCGCCACCACAGCCGGTTCGGCCGATGACAGGCCCACCAGATGATCGCGGCCAGACAGCCGGTCAGCGTCGCGAACGCGTTCACCGCACCCATCAGTGCGACGGCGCCCGCCGACCGGGCGGCCAGGAGCCGCACATTGTGCTGCCCGCGCTGCGTCACCCCGGCCCCTCCGGTCCCGCGCAGTGTCACCCCCACCCCTCCGGACCCGCCCAGTGCGAGGATCACCGGCAGCAGCGCCCACGGCGCCAGCATCATCGGCAGCGTCTCCGAGGAGATCGCGCCCAGCGTCGTCAGGACCCGCGGCGACAGGGCGAACGCGACCCCGCCGAGCACGCGCGCGGCGGTGCTGCCGATGCCGCGGCCGTCGTTGAGCGCCTCGGCGACCCGGACCACGCCCCAGAACCCGACGGTCAACAGCAGCGCCCACCACAGTCGCTGCGTCACCCATCCCGGGATCCCGAGCAGGTCGCCGGCCAGGAAGAAGGTGCCGTGCGGGAAGAGATAGCCGTAGGCCTGGTTCTGCGCCTGCCCGAACGGCAGATCGCTGTTCCACAGATTGAATCCGCGGGCCAGGAACCGCAGCGGGTTGGCGGTGAGATCGAGCTTGGTATCGGGTGAGATCTGGCCCGGAGACTGCGCGAAGCTCAGGACCAGCGCGGCGGCCGCGGCCACCCACAACCAGCGCCGGGACAGCGGCGCGGCGGGGTCAGAGATAGCAGGCAGGACGGGACGGGATCACGTACGGTCGCCGTACTCGACCCGGTTGAGCACCGATGACGCCGGATCGCCCGCCTGCAGCGGAGGCTTGGTGTCCTGCTGCACCATCAGCGTCACCCCGAAGACGGCGGCCGCGCCCAGCAACAGGCCGACCACGACGCTGGCCGCGGAGGGGACGACGAACCGGTTCACCCGGCCAACCTAGCATGGCGCCAATCAAGGCCGGGCCCACCGAACAGCGGGTGTTCGATAACGGCCTGATCACCGGCTAGGGTCGGAGCCCATGGCTTCCCCGCGTGTGCTCGCGACCCTGGCGGCGCTGTCCGGACTGTTGCTGGCCTGCTCGCCGAGCGCCCCGCCCCAGGCGCCCGAACCTTCGATGCAGCCGATGTCGACCACCGGTCCGCTGCCCGCCAGCCCGGCGACCTGTGACCTGGCCGCCCTGCCGCCCCGCGACAAGCTGGCCCAGCTGCTGACGGTCGGTGTCACCGACGGGGCGGACGCCAGGGCCGTGGTGGCCGATCAGCACGTCGGCGGCATCATGATCGGCAGTTGGACCGACCTGGCGATGCTCAGCGACGGTTCCCTGGCCGACATCGCGGCCGGCACGGGCCCGTTGCCGCTGGCGGTCAGCGTGGACGAGGAGGGCGGCCAGGTGTCGCGGCTGGCCTCGCTGATCGGCGCCCAGCCCGCGGCCCACGAGCTGGCCCAGACCCACACGCCCGACGAGGTGTACGGCATCGCCCTCGACCGCGGCCGGAAGATGCGTGGCCTGGGCATCACCGTCGACTTCGCCCCCGTCGTCGACGTCACCGGCATCAGTTCGGCGATCGGCGACCGCTCGTTCGGCGACGATCCCGCCACGGTGACCGACTATGCGGGCGCCTACGCGCGCGGTCTGCGCGATGCCGGGTTGCTGCCGGTGCTCAAGCATTTCCCCGGCCACGGCCGGGCCTCGGGTGATTCCCACACCGGCTCGGTGTCCACCCCGCCGCTGGAGGACCTGAAGAACGACGATCTGGTGCCCTACCAGACCCTGACCACGCAGGCGCCGGTCGCCGTGATGGTCGGCCACCTGGAGGTGCCGGGGCTGACCGGGACCGATCCGGCCAGCCTCAGCCCCGCCGCCTATGACCTGCTGCGGTCCGGCGGCTACGGCGGCCCGGGGTTCAACGGTCTGGTCTACACCGACGACCTGTCCAGCATGGCCGCGATCAACCAGCGCTACGGGGTGGCCGATGCGGTGCTGCGGGCCCTGCAGGCCGGTGCGGACAACGCGCTGTGGATCACCACCGACGAGGTGCCCGCGGTACTGGACGGGCTCGAGAAGGCGCTCGCCGACGGTCAGCTGAACCAGGCCCAGGTGGATGGGGCCCTGCAACGCAACGCCGCGGCCAAAGGTGGCGTTCGCTGCGGCTGACGGTTCCGGATGCGCTCACGACGGTCACGGCATCCAGTTCCGGATGCGCCGGCAGCTATGCCACCAGATCAGGAGACCTGAAGCACGATTTTGCCGAGATGCGCGTCGTCGCTCACGGACCGATGCACGTCCAACACCTCCAGCCACGATGCGACCCGATCGATGCGAGGCTTGAGTTCATCCGTCCCGAGCCGGGTACCGAGGTCGGCGGTCAGGCTCGCGACGATGGCCGCCTTCTCGTCGGGAGTGCGGGTGCGGAAGGTGACGCCGACGATCTCGAGGCGCTTCACCGCGAGTTCCTCCATGTCCAACGCGCCTTCTG
>NZ_JBSFPX010000103.1:0-24465 GCF_053588415.1 Mycobacterium sp. NPDC003449 | reverse complement strand
GCGAGGTTCCTCCCGAGGGAATGGCGCGTCGTACAAACCGAGGCGTGGCACCGGCTCGACGAGTGCCGGGCGCGGGGCAGGGTCAGCATCGTCGGCCACGGAACGCCCGGGTCCGCGACGGGGACGGCCCTGCTGGCACCGGCACCACCGGGATCCCACCTCGAATGCACGGCTGACGTGGGGTTCAAGGTCCCCCTGATCGGCGGCCAGATCGAGAACATCATGAGCCGGGTACTGGTTCAGAACATCTCCGCGCTCCAGAGCTTCACCACTGAGTGGATCAGGGAGCACGCCTGAACCGGCGCCCCGCACCGTCGGGAGCACACGCCGGTAATTCGATCCAGCGGAGCGGTACGCACCGGGCCCGCGGCGCACCGATACCCGGCCCGCCGGGGTGACCACGCAGCCGCGATGGATATCAGCAAATTTCACTGCCGGACAGGACGGACGTCGAGGCAGCGTTGCGGCTCCCGCTCGAGCGGGCGGGAGTTCGCCGAATCCGACTCGATGCACGATCATCAAGATCAGCTGTATGTCATTTGCGAACGCAATAATGAGCTAACTTTTTGATTCTCGCCGAAACGACGATCGGCCCGCGCCGACGATCCCAGCCGGGCCGCATCCTGATTTATGACGTCAGCCCCGAGGCAGGCAAGTCCACATACCGGAGTCGCTACATCACGGCCGGGCGGTAGACCATTGTTGCCTTGTGAAAGAAAAGCACCTTCGAAATTGCTGTGGTTTATTCTCTTAGTCAAATATGTGGCCGCAATGCAACGAGTGAAACGCTGTTTATCCCGCGGCGAGGTGGCCGGGCAGAACGCCTCAGGTGACACCGGCCAGGACGAATGGCAACACCTCGGGTACGCCGCAATCCCTGAGCAGCCGGGCCGCCATGGTCAGCGTCCATCCAGTATCGGTCATATCGTCGACCAACAGCACCGGCCCGCCGGGCGCATCGAGGTGCGGGCGCTCCCAGGCTCCCTGCAGCGCCGCGACCCGGTACGCCGAATTCGTGGCCGTGACCGGCCGGTGCTGCGGGGTATAACGCAGGACACCGAGATCGGTCAGTCGCCCGATCTGCGCCAGCCGCCGCACGGTCGAGGTGATCAGCACCGAGTGCGTCGCCGAATCCAGGCCCATCACCGCGATCGGTCGCCGCTCCCAGCCCCAGGCCTTCAGCACCTCGACGGCGGCGGCCACCACCTCCTCTGGCACCTCGCCGTCGGGTTCGGCCAGCAGCCTGCGCAGGCGCGCACCCCAGCCCAGGTCGGTGAGCCTGCCGATGGCCCGCCCCGGCGCTGCCCCGTCGGCGATGCGGCCGGACAGCTCGACCCCGAGCCGGGGCAGCCCGGACGGCCATTGTTTGCGGGGCGCCACCAGCACACCCGGCCTGCGCAGCCGGGCCGCGGTCGCGGTCACCGTGGCCTCGTCGACGGTGACCTCGTAGCGGGTTCCGGTGCAGTTGTCACAGCGCCCGCACCGCTCGCCCGCGGCCAGCTCCGGATCGTCGAGCTGACCGCGCAGAAAGACCATCCGGCACCCGTCCGTCGCCTGATAGTCCAGCATCGCCTGCTGTTCGCGCCGGCGCGCCTCATCGAGCGCCCGGTAACGGGGCTCGTCGTAGTTCCACGGTTCGCCCGTGGCGACCCAACCGCCCTTGACGCGCCGCACCGCGCCGTCCACATCGAGGACCTTGAGCACCATCTCCAGCCGTGACCGGTTGAGGTCGACCAGCGTTTCCAACGCGGGCGTCGACTGTGGCCTTTCGAGTTCCAGCGCACGGATAACGTTGCGTACCATGGATTCCGAGGGAAACGCGACCGAGGCGAAGTACCGCCAGACATCCTGGTCCTCGACGCCGGGCAGCAGGATCACCTCTGCGTTGTCGGTGGCCCGCCCGGCCCGGCCGACCTGCTGGTAATAGGCGATCGGCGAGGACGGCGCACCGAGGTGCACCACGAACCCGAGATCGGGCTTGTCGAAGCCCATCCCCAGCGCCGACGTCGCGACCAGGGCCTTCACCTGGTTGTCGAGCAGGTCGGCCTCGAGCTGTTCACGTTCGGCGGTATCGGTGGATCCGGTGTAGGCGGCGACCTTGTGCCCCTGCTCGGCGAGCAGCGCCGCGACATCGTGGGCCTGCGCGACCGTCAGGGTGTAGATGATGCCCGACCCCGGCAGCGAGTCCAGTTGTGCGGCAATCCATGCCGCGCGCTGTGCGGGATTTCCCGCCGCCACCACCGAAAGCCGCAGCGACTCGCGGTCCAGGCCGCCGCGCAGAACCACGGTGTCTTCGGTGTTCCGGTCCCCGACGCCCAACTGGCTTGCGACATCGCCGACCACGCGATCGTTGGCCGTCGCGGTAGTGGCCAGAACCGGTATGTCGGAGCCCAGTTCGGCGATCAGGGTACGGATGCGCCGGTAGTCCGGCCGGAAATCGTGGCCCCAGTCGGATACACAGTGCGCCTCGTCGACCACCACCAGGCCGGCGTCGGCCGCCAGGGCGGGCAGCACGTTATCGCGAAAGTCGGGGTTGTTCAGCCGCTCCGGGCTGACCAATAACACGTCGAGATCCCCGTCGGCGACCCGCCCGTGAATGCCGTCCCATTCGGTGACGTTGCCCGAGTTGATGGTCGCCGCCCGGACGCCTGCCCGTTCGGCGGCCGCGACCTGGTTGCGCATCAGCGCCAACAACGGTGACACGATCACCGTGGGCCCGCGCCCGGCACCGCGCAACAGTTTGGCGGCGATGAAGTAGACGGCGGACTTGCCCCAGCCGGTGCGTTGGACGACCAGGGCCCGGCGGCGCTGTACCACCAGCGCCTCGATCGCGGCCCACTGGTCGTCGCGCAGCACCGCGGCGGGCCCGGCGAGTTGTTCGAGAATCGACTGAGCCTGCTCGCGGGTTGCCATGCCCTCCATCCTGCCGGTGCGGGCCGACACGCGTAACCAGGCGGCAGCCGTGGGGGATCGGCCACCGCCTGGCTACAGCTCCTTCGGTCGCGGTCGTGGACGACCGTCGTCCGAAGGATTAGCCGCTGGGACTCAGAACTAAACCGGCTGACCCGCCGCCGCCTCTTGTTCCCGCTTGATCTCGAGGGCGATGTCGATGAGCTGGTCTTCCTGGCCGCCGATCAACTTGCGTTGCCCGGCCCGGTGCAGCAACTGGTGGGCGGGCACGCCGTACCGCTCGGACTGCCGGATGGCGTGCTTGAGGAAGCTGGAGTACACCCCCGAATAGCCCATGATCAGGGCGTTGCGGTCCAGCAGGCATTCGGCGGGCATCGCGGGTGCGACGACCTCCTCGGCCGCGTCGGCGATGTCGAAGAAGTCGATACCGGTCTTGACGCCGATCTTGTCGAACACCCCGATGAGCGCCTCGACCGGCGCATTCCCCGCGCCCGCACCGAACCGGCGGCAGGAGCCGTCGATCTGCTTGGCGCCGGCCCGCACCGCCTCGATGCTGTTGGCCACGCCCAGCCCGAGGTTCTCGTGGCCGTGAAAACCGACCTGGGCATCCGAGCCCAGCTCCTCGACCAGCGCGGCCACCCGGTCGCGGACCCCTTCGAGCACCAGCGCACCGGCCGAATCGACGACGTAGACGCACTGGCAACCGGCATCGGCCATGATGCGGGCCTGTTTGGCCAGCTTCTCGGGGGCGATGGTGTGGCTCATCATCAGAAAGCCGACGGTTTCCAGCCCGAGTTCGCGGGCCAGCCCGAAGTGCTGAATGGACACGTCGGCCTCGGTGCAGTGGGTGGCGATCCGGCAGATCGAGCCGCCGTTGTTCTGGGCCTCCTTGATGTCCTCCTTGGTGCCGACACCCGGCAGCATCAGGAAGGCGATCTTGGATTCCTTGGCGGTCTCGGCCGCGAGCTTGATCAGTTCCTGCTCAGGGGTTTTGGAGAACCCGTAGTTGAAGCTGGACCCGCCGAGGCCGTCGCCGTGGGTGACCTCGATGACCGGGACGCCCGCGGTGTCCAGAGCGGCGACGATGGCGCCGACCTCGTCTTTGGTGAACTGATGGCGTTTGTGGTGGCTCCCGTCGCGTAGCGACGTGTCGGTCATCCGGATGTCCCACACGGGGTTGAAGAAGATGTCACTCATGCTTGCGCTCCCGTTCCTGCCGAAGCGCGGTCCTTGGCGATTTCCTCGCCGACCTTGGTCGCCGCGGCGGTCATGATGTCCAGATTTCCAGCGTAGGGCGGCAGATAATCACCCGCACCCTCCACTTCGACGAATACGGTCACCAGGTGGTTTCCGCCGTTGTACACCGACGGTTCGTCGAACTGCGGCTCGTTGAGCAGCCGGTACCCCGGCACATAGGTCTGGACCTCGGCCACCACATCCTTGACCGACGCAGTGATCGCGGCGTGGTCGGCGTCCTCGGGGATCGCGCAGAAGATGGTGTCGCGCATGATCATCGGCGGTTCGGCCGGGTTGAGGATGATGATGGCCTTGCCGTTGCGGGCCCCACCGATCTCACGCACGCCCGCGCTGGTGGTCTTGGTGAACTCGTCGATGTTGGCCCGGGTTCCCGGACCGGCCGAGGCCGAGGACACCGACGCCACGATCTCGGCGTAGGGCACATCCACCACGCGGCTCACGGCGTAGACCATCGGGATGGTGGCCTGGCCGCCGCAGGTGACCATGTTGACGTTGGGCGCGTCCAGGTGCGCCCGCAGGTTGGCCGGCGGGATCACCCCGGGCCCGACCGCGGCCGGGGTCAGGTCGATGGCGCGGATGCCGGCCTCGGCGTAGCGCGGGGCCGCGTCACGGTGCACATAGGCGCTGGTGGCCTCGAACACCAGATCGGGCTTCTCATCCTGGGCCAGCAGCCAGTCGACGCCCTCATGCGAGGTCTCCAACCCCAGCTTGCGGGCGCGGGCCAGGCCTTCGCTCTCCGGATCGATGCCGATCATCCAGCGCGGCTCCAGCCAATCCGAGCGCAGCAGTTTGTAGAGCAGGTCGGTGCTGATGTTGCCCGACCCGACGATGGCAACGGATGGTTTATCAGCCATATCGGCTCCCTTATTCGAAACTCAGTCTTACTGAACCTAACCCGGCGAAGTCCGCGACGAAATCGCTCCCGGGCGGTGCATCTATCGCACGCGTGCACGAGCCGGGCAGCACGATGTCGCCTGCCTTCAGACGCACCCCGAAACCCTCCACCTTGCGGGCCAACCAGGCCACCGCGGTGACCGGATTGCCCAGCACCGCATCGCTGCGCCCCTCGGCCACCACCTCGCCGTGGTTGGTGAGCACCGCGTCGATGGCTTTGATGTCCACATCCTTGGGCGATACCCGCGCCTCGCCGAGCACCCACCCGGCCGAGGACGCGTTGTCGGCGATGGTGTCGCACAGTTTGATCTGCCAGTTGGTGATGCGGGTGTCGATGAGTTCGATGGCCGGGGCGAAGGCCGCCGTCGCGGCCAGTACGTCCTCCTCGGTGCAGCCCGCGCCGGGCAGGTCGTCGGCCAGGACGAAACCGACCTCTACCTCGACCCGCGGGTAGAGGTAGTTCGACGACTTGACCGGGATGTTCTCGAAAACCTGCATCTCATCGAGCAGATGACCGTAGTCCGGTTCGTCAACACCCATCATGTCCTGCATCGCCTTGCTGGACAGCCCCACCTTGTGGCCCACGATCCGGGCCCCCTCGGCGACCCGCTGGCGGACGTTGATCAGTTGGATCTCGTAGGCATCCACCACGTCGATCTCGGCGGTTCCGTCGGTCAACGGGGCTATCGGAACCCGGCTGCGCTCGGCCTGGGCCAGGTCGGCGGCCAGCTGGGTGCGCACCTCGTCACTGAGCATTGCGGTGAAGTCCCCTCACTCGATTGACCGGGGCGGTTGTTGGATCGCCGGCCAATTCTATAACGTGTTCTACATGACTGGACAGGAGTACGACGTCGTCGTAGTCGGGAGCGGCGCTGCCGGCATGGTCGCCGCCCTCACCGCTGCCCACCAGGGTCTCTCGACAGTAGTCGTAGAAAAAGCCCCACACTATGGAGGTTCCACCGCCCGGTCGGGTGGTGGCGTATGGATCCCGAACAACGAGATCCTCAAGCGTGACGGGGTCAAAGACACGGCCGACGCCGCCCGCACCTACCTGCACTCGATCATCGGCGATGTGGTGCCCGCCGAGAAGATCGACACCTACCTGGACCGCGGTCCGGAGATGTTGTCGTTCGTGCTCAAGCACTCACCGCTGAAGCTGTGCTGGGTTCCCGGGTACTCCGACTACTACCCGGAGACGCCCGGCGGCAAGCCCACCGGCCGCTCGGTGGAGCCCAAGCCGTTCAACGCCAAGAAACTCGGCCCTGACGAGAAGGGCCTCGAGCCGGCGTACGGCAAGGTGCCGTTGAACATGGTGGTGATGCAGCAGGACTACGTGCGGCTCAACCAGCTCAAGCGCCACCCCCGCGGTGTGCTGCGCAGCATCAAGGTGGGGGTCCGTTCGGTATGGGCCAATGCCACCGGCAAGAACCTGGTCGGCATGGGCCGCGCGCTGATCGGGCCGCTGCGCATCGGTCTGCAGAAGGCCGGGGTCCCGGTGCTGCTGAACACCGAACTGACCGACCTCTACGTCGAGGACGGCGTGGTCCGGGGAATCCATGTGCGCAGGACCGGGTCGTCGGAAAATGCCGAGCCGGAACTGATCCGGGCCCGGCGCGGCGTCATTCTGGGATCCGGCGGATTCGAGCACAACGAGCAGATGCGGGTCAAGTACCAGCGGGCGCCGATCACCACCGAATGGACGGTTGGCGCCGTCGCCAACACCGGTGACGGCATCCTCGCCGCCGAAAAGCTCGGCGCCGCACTGGAGATCATGGAGGACTCGTGGTGGGGTCCGACGGTGCCGCTGGTCGGCGCACCGTGGTTCGCGCTGTCCGAGCGCAACTCCCCCGGGTCGATCATCGTGAACATGGCGGGCAACCGGTTCATGAACGAGTCGATGCCGTACGTGGAGGCCTGCCACCGTATGTACGGCGGCGAATTCGGCCAGGGTCAGGGCCCCGGCGAGAACATCCCGGCCTGGCTGGTCTTCGACCAGCAGTACCGTGACCGCTACATCTTCGCCGGACTTCAGCCCGGCCAACGGATTCCGTCGAAGTGGCTGGAATCCGGGGTGGTGGTCAAGGCCGAGACCCTCGACGAACTCGCGGCCAAGACCGGGCTGCCCGCCGAAACCTTCAAGGCGACGGTGGACCGGTTCAACGGATTCGCCCGCTCCGGGGTCGACGCCGATTTCAAGCGCGGCGAGAGCGCCTACGACCGGTACTACGGCGACCCGACGAACAAGCCCAACCCCAACCTCGGCGAGATCACCCACGGACCGTTCTATGCGGCCAAGATGGTGCCGGGCGATCTGGGCACCAAGGGCGGGATCCGCACCGACGTCGACGGACGTGCGCTGCGCGACGACGATTCGGTGATCGAAGGTCTCTACGCCGCGGGCAATGTGAGTTCCCCGGTGATGGGCCACACCTATCCCGGCCCCGGTGGCACCATCGGTCCCGCGATGACCTTCGGATACCTCGCCGCCCTGCACCTCGCCCGAAAGGCCTGATATGCCGATCGATGCCGCCACGGCGCTGGCCGCCGAGCTTGACCCCATCGAATTCTCCTGGACCAGTAGCGATATCCAGCTCTACCACCTCGGCCTCGGCGCCGGTGCCGATCCGATGGACGGCCGCGATCTGCGCTACCTGGTCGATGACACCCCGCAGGTGCTGCCGACGTTCGGCAACGTGGCGGCGAGTTTCCACATGACCGAGGCGCCGACGGTGCAATTCCCCGGCATCGACATCGAGCTCGCCAAGGTGCTGCACGCGAGCGAGGGCGTCAGCGTTCCCGGCCCGATCCCGACCAGCGGGACGGCGACGTCGGTGCAGCGGTTCACCGAGATCTGGGACAAGGGCAAGGCCGCCGTCATCGTCAGTGAAACCACCGTCACCGATCCGTCGGGCACGGTGCTGTGGACCACCAAACGGTCCATCTTCGCCAGGGGCGAGGGCGGCTTCGGCGGCGAGCGGGGGCCCTCGACCTCGGTCGAACCGCCCGATCGCGCACCCGATATCGAGATCGCCCTGCCGACCCTGCCGCAGCAGGCCCTGCTGTACCGGTTGTGCGGTGACCGCAATCCGCTGCATTCCGACCCGGCCTTCGCCAAGGCGGCCGGATTCGACCGGCCGATCCTGCACGGCCTGTGCACCTACGGCATCGGCTGCAAGGCCATCGTGGACAATCTGCTCGACGGTGACGTGTCGGCCGTGGGCTCCTACGGGGCCCGGTTCGCCGGTGTGGTGTTCCCGGGGGAGACGTTGCGGGCCAACATCTGGAAGCAGGACGGCAAGTTCGTCGGTGCGCTGACCGCGCCATCGCGGGAGAATGCCGTCGTGCTGTCGGGTGTGGAGTTGGTTCCGGCCTAGCCCCTCCCCGCAGCGTGCGATAATCCTGGCAGGTTGCGGTCCACCGGAGGGGCTCGGATGACCAGGAAAGTGCTGTGCGGCTTCGCATCCGGGGTGCTCATTCTCGGCACGCTGGCCATGGGGTGCGCGCGGCAGGCCCCTGCCGTCGCGTCCGTCGATCTGCATCAGGACTACACCACCGACCCCGACGGTGAACACCCCGCGAGGTTCGACTCCGGTCAACCGGCCGTTCTCACCTACACACCCGACGAATCCGCCAGGCCCAGCATCTCCGGCGGACGATCGGTCATCGACTACCGCGGCGCGGGTAAGGGAGCCGGCTACGCATCCGCTCGGCTCGACGGCAGCGCCGCCTACATCGAGGCCGACTGGAACTTCGGCACGACGGGCACAACCGACGGCGGCCAGCTGGCCCTGTGCCTGTTCGCCGGCCCGCTGCCGCCCGGCTATCTCGGCGACACCCCGGTGCCCGACAGTCCGGCGCACGTCGTCTTCCTCAACGATCACTTCGAGTACGGCGTGTGGCGCAACGACCACTTGACCGTCATCGCGGGCGTCCCGTACGGACGGACGTTCGGGAACGAAACCCAGCACGTGGCCGTCTATGTCCGCAAAGACCGTGGCCAGGCCTGGGTGCTGGCCCCGACCGGCACCATCTACGGCCCGTACTCGGATCCCCAGATCGGTGCGACCGACGCCCCGATCGTCACGGCCGAGCAGTTCTACGGCAATGCCGCCACCGACCGGCGAGTGGAGATTCAGAAGTGGCGGGCGACGACGCAGCCCACCGACGTCCAGCTGTGGCAGATAGCCCCGGACGCCCCGACGGGCAATTCGCCCGCCGGGCCATGAGCCGGGGCACGCTGCCCAAGAGATACCCTGCGGGACACAATTAATCCCAACGCGGGCACATGTTTCCCGGTTCGGCGTAAATTAGCTGGATGGGCTGGTTCCTGATCGATTTCGACGCGCTCGACGCCACGCGGCTGGCCGCATGGCGGCACATCCGCGGCGGCAATCCCGCGCTTGACAGCCCATACTTCCACCCGGCCTTCGCCGGCGCGGTGCACGCGACGTTCGGCGATGTCACGGTGGCGACCTTCGACGACGATGTGTGGTTGCCGATCCAGGTCCGGAATCGGGTGGCCAGGCCGGCCGGCTGGCCGGGGGCCGACTTTCACGGCCCGGTCGCGGCGCCGGGGGTGCGGATCGACCCTTTGCACCTGGTCCGGGCCTGCGGCCTTCGGGCGCTGCGGTTCGATCATGTGTCCGACGACCGCACCGATTTCGCCAAGTGGGTCGACGACCGGGAGGAATCGCCCTTCATCGACGTCACCGGCGGACTCGACGAATATCTCGGCCGGCTGAACAAACCGAGCCGGGACAAGCTGTCCCGGGTACGCCGGATGACCAACAAGGCCGCACGCCAGCTCGGTGATGTCCGACTGGTGCCGGATTCCCGCGACCCGGCCGTGCTCGACTGGGTGATCGCCAACAAACGGGCCCAGTACCACGAGACCGGTGCGTACGACTTCTTCGCGATGCCCGCCCGCCGGGATCTGGTGCACCGCCTGGCCCAGACCAGGATCGACGGCTTCGCGGGCATGCTGTCGGCGGTGTACGCAGGTGACACCTTGCTGGCCGCACATTTCGGATTGCGCGACGGCGCGGTTCTGCACTGGTGGTTCCCGGTGTACGAGCGTGAACACGCCGACCTCGCCCCCGGATGGATCTTGTTGCGCGAGTTGATCGCCGCGGCACCGGCAATGGGGGTGACCCGCATCGACCTCGGGCCCGGCGACGAGGACTACAAACGTAGGGCGATGACCGGCTCCACCGTGGTATGCCAGGGCGAGGTCACGCCCGACCGGGTGCGCCACACCCTGCGGGTCGCGAAGGTGACGGCCCGACGCGCGACGATTGCCAGGCTGAAGGATTCACCGCTCAAACCGAAACTGAGTGCGATGCGAGCGGCCGGCTATCGCGCCCTGTCGGCCCGCGAAGCCAGGCGCTGATGTTCAGAGCGCCCGACGCCTGAGCAGCCGTGGGCTCCAGACGAAGTCGGGGATGACCTGCGCGATGATCATGGCCACGACCGCGGCGGCGATCACCCCGGCTCCGCCCCACCTCCCGGCCCACCAGGTCCCGAGCAGGACCGTCGTCACGCCCATCACCGTGATGCACGACGACTGCCATCGCGCCTCCATCGGCATCGTCAGCATCACCCCGCCCGGAAGGTGGACGCACTCGACGATCAACAGCACCGCGAACGCCAATGCCAGTGCGCGCGTCGCGACCACCTGTCCGCCGGAGAGCAGCGATGTGGCCCATGGTGCGAGCGCCACGATACCGATGCCCGCGGCCACCGACAGCGTCCCGAAGACCGTCACCGACTTCAACCACAACCGCATCGAGGCGTCAGGGTCCGGTCTGCGCTTGACGAACACCGGCCACAATGCCATTCCGGCAGTGTCGAACACCATCCACACCACCGCGAAGATCTGCGCCGTCAGCGCGTACCTGGAGAGCTCGTCGGGGGTGGACACGTGCGAGAGGATGAGCCGGTGTGATTGAAGTCCAAGCGGTAGACCGATACTCAGGACGAACATCCACAGCGACCCCCGCAGCAGTCTGGCATTCCGGTATTCGGCGCGCGGACTGGAGAACGCCGACCACCGCAGACCACTCAACCGCAATGCCAATACGGTGGCCATGCAGTTTCCGGCCAGGGCGCCGAACGGTCCGGACACCGCGTACCAGATGCCCGCCGCGCCGACCGTCTTCAACGTGACGGTGATCATCAGGGCGAACACCGCGTTGGTCATGCTCAGCAGCACCGCAAGGGGATTCATGTTCAACCCGATGATGATGCGGATACCGATCCCGGCCGGAATACCTACGGCGATCAGACATGTCGCCACGGTGACGGCCAGCCGGTCATCCGGTCCGGTCCTGGCACCGATGACGCTGTGCCAGCCGTCGGCGGCCATCACCACCATGCTGGTGAGCATCAGCCCGGCCGCGACCAAGATCAGCATTCGCAATCCACGCTGCACCGTGGCCACGGCCTCGTGGTCCTCGCACAGCCGACCGGGTCGCGAGCATGCGCTGGTCACCACGGCTCCGATACCGAGATCGGCGAACGGTATGAGCAGGGTCAAGGTCGTGATCAGCGACACCACACCGAAAACGGTCTCCCCGGTCTGGCGGACGATCAACGCGGTGTTCACCAGACCCACCAGCGCGATCAGCGGGGTGCCGGCAACCCGGAACGCGGCGCCGAGCACCACCGCCCTGCGCTCGACCGGGTGCAGCGTCGCGTCGTAACGGGTGGCGTCGGTGGTGCTCATAGCCGCGACAGCGAGAAGTACGCGGCGCGCCGGACCGTGCCCGATGCCATCAACCCGGAGAGCGTGGTGCTGTGCAGGGCACAGCGCTGCAGCCCATCGACGATCAGCTGCACCGCCCCGGCCCGGTCGAATGTGCACTCGGGGTGGTCGGCCAACGTATCGTGCAACAGCACAATGCTTCCCGCCTCGGCGCGATCGACCACATCGGAGGCGACCACCTGCTCCTTGTCCCCGCGCCAGTCGAAGCTGTCCACGTCCCACATCACGGTTTCGAGACCGGCGTCGCGCTCGGCGAGGAATGTGCTCACGGTCTGGGCCCCGAAGGGCGGCCGGAAGTACCGGATCGGAACACCCGAGATCGCCGCGAGCTCCGCGGCCGCCACATCCAGCAGCTGTCGTGTCGATCGACGCGAACCCCCCGCGATTCTGCGGTGATCCAGCCCGTGCAGCCCGATCTCGTGGCCCTCGGCGATCACCCGGTGCACCAGTTCGGGATAGCGGCGTGCGTTCTGCACCAGCATGAAAAAGGTGGCCCGTGACTGGTTCTCACTCAGGATGTCGAGTATCCGGGGCGTCCAGTCGAGACCGGGACCGTCGTCGAAGGTCAGTGCCACCAGCGGTTGATCTGTTCGCACGCTTCCCACCGCTCCCCAGCGGGCCCCGACCAGGGTGTCCGCGGTCCGGTGCGCGAACCGGTTGATGCCACTCCTGTTGGCGAAAGGATCGTTCATTGCCACCCCAATCCGGGTATCGTCCGCACCTTCAAGAACCCTGCGGCGCGGGCGGCCGCCAGCTTGGTCCGCGCCAGGTACTCCCAGCACCGCAGGTAGGCCGTCGAGGTCCGCCTGCCCCTGACCGGATAGCGATCCACCGCATCCCACATACGCCGCATATCCCGGAAACAGTCGCGGGCCGGGCGCACCGATCCGGCTCCCGTGGTGTCGAAATCGGCCAGGACCCGGCCGATCGTGACCGGTTCCCTCAGCAACGCGGCGCGCAGCATGAAGAGCTGGTCGGCGGCGATGGTGAAGTCGAGGTCATAGCGGCCCAGCTCCTTCACCAGCGAGGAGCCGAAGAAGGCCGCCTGGTGCGGGATGGTCGCGCGCAGGGTCAGGAACTTCCGCATATCGAACGGGATCGGAGCCTGGAAGCCGGCGCTCCTGCCGTCCGGCCCGATCTCGTGCTCTATTCCGTAGCCCCACAACGTATCTACCCGGCCATGGCGGGCGAGCACCCTGACGACCTCGCTGACCGCATCCGCATCGGCGAAGCGGTCCGAGGAGTGCAGGAACCACAGCAGGTCACCCGATGCGTGCGCGATGCCCTGGTTCATCGCGTCGTACCGGCCGCCGTCGGGTCTGGACTGCCAGTAGGCGAAGCCGACCTGGTTCCGGGCCAGGTAGTCCACGACGTCGGCACCGGATCCACCGTCGATCACGATGTGTTCGATGCGCCCCGCGTAGCGTTGGGCCCGCACGCTGGCCACGGTTCGTCTCAGCCCGCCCAGGTCGTCGCGCGTGATGGTGATCACCGAGACGGTGGGTGCCGCGGTCACCGACTCTCCCCTGCTTCGTTCGCGATCCGCCGTCGCACCCGCCGCAGACCGATTCGCAGCGCGGCGGCCGTCGCATACATCCACGCCCAGATTCCCGGCCTGCCCCACCGGGCGCCCGCCGCCATCGACCTGAAAACACCGCTGAGCGAGCCGACTTCGAGCGCCGAACTGACCGGACTGTAGAGCAGGTAATCGCCCCGGACCCGCTTCGACTCATGAGCGAGTTCGCGGACGCCCCAATCGATGTAGTCCCGGCTGCGGTCGACGCCGGGCCGTGACGTCGATCCTGCCGTGACATTGACCTCCACCAGACAGTCCGGAAGCTGAAGAATCGCCAGATCGGGCAGTTCCCGCTGCACCTTCATCAGCCACATCGGATCGTCGTGGATCGATCCCGCCGACGCCGACAGCGGTACTTCCTGGGCGACCGTCTTCGGGAACATCAGGGTCGGCACCGCCAACGAGGGCCTGGCCCTTCGCATCGAGCGCAGTTCCATGAGGTATGGGGCGACACGCTCGTGCGGTGCGATCAATCGCCTCGGGATGGTCACCGGTTCGCGACCGTCGGCGCGCCGCACGTACCGGCAGGACAGGATCCATCGACCGTCCCGGGGTGCCACCCCGAGCTGTTTCCTGAGTTTGTCCTCATGCCAACGGTCGTCGTCATCGAGCAGGGCAATGACCTCTCCTCGCGCCGAGTCGATCCCGAGCTGTCTGGCCCGGCCGGGGCCTACCCGTCCCGAGGTCCGCAAGACCCGGATCTCATCGCAGTCCGGGACATCTGGTTCGCAATCGGAATCCACCACGACGATCACCTCCATGGGTGGCGCCGTCTGCTTCAAGGCGGATTCGACCGCTGTGCGCAGGCTCGCCCTGCCCACCGTCGGAATGATGACGCTGATCTGCGGTGCGACAGTCATGGAAGACCCCCTTCGGGCGGAGTGGATTTGGCAGGTAGATGGCGCGCCGAGAAGAGAACCGCGAGGGCGGCGAATCCCGCGAGGAAACCGTACGACCACGGTGAGAACAACAGATCCCACACCGCCTGGATCGACACCACCGCTACGAGTACGGCCCAGCGGCCGTAGCGTGGTGCGTTCCAGATCATCATGAGCGCGGCGATCACCAGACCCAGCGGCAGGAGTGCGGTGAACAGGCCCCCTTCGGCCCAGGCACCGAGCAGGATCGAGTGCAGGGACACGTCCCCGTTGGGGAAGTACCACCCGCTCTCCAATTGCACGGTCGGGTTGAAGCCGACCGAGATGGCGAATCTCCTGGCCTGGTCGAAAACCTGTGCGCTGATATTGTTCGCGCTGGCCCAGCCGAACCATGGCCGGTCGATGATCGCCGCGATGGACAGCGGCGATTCGGTGCGGCCGGCAAGGATCAGCGGAACACCCTGGGCCAGCTGACTTTCGGTCTTCCTGGCGATGGCGTCGCCGAAGAGCCCGCCGGTCGCCAGTCGCGGCACCAGCACATAGGCCGCCAGACCCGACGTCGTGACGAACACGAACTGCAGCCAGCGCGGAATCCTGCCCGCAGCGAGCCACCCGACAAGAGTGATCACGCCGGCCAGCGCGCAATTGGTCGCCAGCGATCGGTAGTCCTCGCCCAGGCTGAAGGCTCCGATCGCGATCAACAACACGGCCTGCAGCGGAAGCGCCACCCGCAGGACCGTCACGGCGAACAGTACGATGATCACCATCCATTGACCCAGACCGTATTTCCACACGTCGGCCGCGGACTGATAGAACGCCTCGGATGCGTTACCCGGGAGCACGCCGTAAATCGCTGCGCCAATGGCTATTCCGCAATAGATCGCACAGCAGCGTAGGAGATCACGGCCGGCGAGGACCAGAATACCGACGAAGTACACCGCGAATGCTGCCCATTGCACGACCCGCTCGTCGGTCATGCTGAGATCGTTGAGCTGCGCCGACACACAGAATGCGACAAATCCGATCAGGGCAAGGACCAGTGGGAGCCACTGCCCGAACGTCGGCCTGGTGAGTAACCAGGCCGGCGCGAGGAGCAGACAGACCGCGGCCAGCACGGTCAACGTGAACCCTTGGATCTGAACCGCGGTAGTCGCCCCCAACGCGATCAGCACCACCACGGTGAGCGCCCGCCGGGCAGCTGCCCGGCGGGTTTCGAACGTCCGGGGCTGCGCGATCACACTGGTCATCGCGGACTCCGTCCGGCCCGATTCGAATCCCGCCTGCCCGGCCCGCCCGGCACGGTAGGATCACTGCGGATCCCCAGTTCGAACGATTTCCGGTCTTGTTCTCTCGCAGGGCCGATCCCAGGGTCGTCGATCTGTACGAGAGGCGCGCGATGAATCACTCGAAGGACCACAACCCGCCCTGCCGGTTCTGGCGCCGGCTCGCCACGGTCACCATCATCGGAATGCTGTTCCTGGTGACCGGATGCGATAAGGCCGAACCGCCCGCGACGCCCGGCAGGGCCGGACCGCCGCCCGCACCCGCCCAAGCGCCTCCGCCCCCGCCCTACGTCGTGCAACCGGGAACGATCGGATTGAACGCCGTCACACTGATCCTCCCCGGAACGCGGACCCGCCAGTATGACCACATCAAGGCCGACGGCTTCACGGCGGTCAGGCTGTACATCGAATGGGATCTGATCGAACCGTCCCCCGGTGAATTCGACTGGGGCCCGACCGACTCGCTCATCATGGGCGCGGCCCAGCGCGGCCTGAGAATTCTCGGCCTGTTGAGCTATGCGCCCTCGTGGGCGGTCCCGCCGAAGTCCCGCACCCTGGTGCATCCAGCACCAGCGGACGCGAAGGCCTGGGGTGATTTCGTAGCCAGGGCCGCCCAGCGCTACCGGAACGTGATCCACAGCTGGGAGATCTGGAACGAGCCCAACATCGACGACAGTTTCGCGCCCGCACCCGATCTCGCCCTGTATTCGGCGATGCTCAAACAGTCCTACTCGGCCATCAAGGCGGCCGACCCCGATTCGTTCGTGATCACCGGGGGGACGTCCCCCGCCGTGGACAACCCGACCGAGATGTCGCCGGTCACCTTTATCAAGGGGCTCTACGACCACGGCGCAGGCGATTCCTTCGATGCGGTGGCCATGCACCCCTACAGCTCGCCCGACCTGTTGAGTGTCGAAGGCGCCGTGGGAACCTCGAACTCGAATCGGGCGATCCGCGACGTCACCAAGCTGATGGCCGACCACGGGCAGGCCGGAAAGCGGATCTGGTTCACCGAGTTCGGCGCATCGACGGCCACGGCCGGTGCCACCGCACCGGAGCTGTCCGGGCAGCAGGTCGGGGTCACGCCGCAACGCCAGGCCGAGATTCTGACCGACGGCATCGACTACATGCGGTCCCTGCCCAATGGCGGCCCGATATTCCTGTTCGACTACCGAGATGTCGATACAGGAAGCCGGGACGTGGAATTCAACTATGGTCTGCTCCGATCAGATTTCACAGCCAAGCCTGCGCTGGCTGCGGTCCAGGCCCTGCTCCGCGACAGATGACGCGGGCGCGAAGGCGCGGCCGTTCCCGTTGGGTGTCGGTTTCGAGCCACGGGGCAGGTCGACCCGCAACGCGGTGGTGGCGCTGTCCCTGCGCTCGAACCAACCCTCGTCATCGGTCGGGTTCGACCTGATGAACTGGGCGGGCGAACCTCCGTAGATGCCGGGGGCCGGATTGAGCTCTCTGACCCTGATCAGCATCGAGTCAGCGACCAACAGCGAACGAGGCGGCAGCACGGCGCCTTTGAGCACCAGGCAGTTGGTCAGGACCGCGGATCGCTCACCGATCACGACCTGCCCGGCCACCTGCACATTCGCCGTTATATCGATCTCGTGGCTCAGGATCGTCGTCCGGTGACCGGCAACCGCGGCCATATCGCCGATCCGCACCACCCCCGAACAGTCGACCGTGTGGCGACTGGTGAGGATCGCACCGGCACCCATGATCAGACACCCGGCATCCGGGTGCAATGCCTGATATGCCGGGTGTGCGGAAACGGTGTTGAGCGAACCCAACGTGGCGCCGTCGCCCATCTCCAGAAGCCGAAGCGACCGAAGAAGGTTCAGTGCGCCGATCGTCGCGCCCGCTCCGACAACCGCGCGGCCCACGTTGAAGGCGAGCACCGGGCCGATCCGCGCGGACCCGGAGATGTCGTGGCCGAACCTGCGCAGCAACCTGTTTTTCACGCCGCTGCCGGGCAGCAACCAGACCAGAGGCTCGATCATCTTCATCCGATCTCCTGCGACTCGACGAACCAGGCGTACATCTTCTTCAGCCCGGCCTCGATCGTGAGCGTCGGCCGCCACCCGAGGCTCATGAGTTTGCCGTTGTCCATGATCTTGCGCGGGGTACCGTCCGGCCGGGTCGGATCGAACCGCACCGCACCGTCGAAACCCACGACGGATCTGGTCAGCAGCGCGAGATCTCTGATGGAGATCTCCTGTCCGGAACCGACATTGATGACTCCTCGGTTGTCGTAGTCCCGCAGCAACATGACGCAGGCGTCGGCGAGGTCGTCGGCGTCGATCAGCTCCCGCAACGGTGAACCGGTCCCCCACACCACCACCTCCGGCAGGCCGGACACCTTGGCTTCGTGGAATCGGCGCATCAGACCCGCGACGACGTGCGAATGCTCGGGGTGAAAGTTGTCACCCACCCCGTAGACGTTGCACGGCATGACGGCGAAAGCATTGAACCCGTACTGCCGTGCGTACGCGTCGCACATCGTGATCCCGGCGATCTTCGCGACCGCGTACGGGAGATTGGTCTCCTCCAGCGGTCCGGTGAGCAGCGCCTCCTCCACGATCGGCTGTTCGGCGTGTTTGGGGTAGATGCAGCTCGAGCCGAGGAACATGAACTTGTGCGTGCCGTGGCGGTACGCGGCGTCGATGACATTGGTCTGAATCCTGAGGTTGTCCCGGATGAAGTCGGCGCCCCTGGTCGAGTTGGCGACTATCCCACCTACTTTCGCCGCCGCCAGGACGACGTACTCCGGTCGGCGGGATGCGAAGAAGTCTTCGACCGCGACCGCATCGTCGAGGGGAAGCTCGTCATGGGTGCGGGTCAGGACATTGGTGTAGCCCGCGTCGTGTAACCGGCGGGTGATCGCCGAGCCGACCATCCCGCGATGACCGGCGACATAAATGAGGGAATCATTTCGCACGAGCTTCTCCATCTTCACGGGATCGATAGCACCACTGGATATTCGGCCCGGCGGGAAGCACGGTCGCTCCGTCCGGTACGTCGTCGCTGACAACTGTCGTGGCCCCGATCGTGGCGCCGTCTCCGATGCGGACACCGCGCAGCACCGTCGCCCGCGCCGCGACCCAGACCGAGTCGCCGATCACGACCGGGGCGTTGTCGAACTCGAAGGTGGCACTGCGCCGGTCGTGGCTTCCCGTGCACAGGAACGCGTTCTGCGAGATGCAGGTGTTCGATCCGATGGTCACCGGTTCGAGGTTCAGGATCCACGCCTCTTCGCCGATCCAGGAGTTGCGTCCGATCGTCAACTTCCACGGCCAGTGGATCTTCACCCGGTGCCGGATTATCACCCCTGCGGCGATATCGGCACCGAACAGTCGTAGCACCCCGATACGGACGGCATTGGGACACCACCACTGCATCAGCGCGCCACGCGTTAGCAGCCACAGCAGCTGCATCTCCACCCCGCGGCCGCGGCTGTAGCCGCTGCCGGTGAAACCGTCCAGGGTGAAGCTGTTCACGATGTGGCCAGCACAGCCGCGAGAAGGTAGGCCCGGGCCGCCTTGAGCTCGGCCATCGCCCGGTCCAACTGCCTGCGATGGGCCGTCTTCTTCTGGACCACGAGCAGGTTGGCGTCGACGATCGCGGAGAGCACCGACGCCGCGCTGCTGTGGATGACCGGTGGCGTGACGATCACCACCCGGCCACATTCCTTTCGCAGATCGTCGACGAACGTGCTCATCGCGGCCGAGGACAGCAGCGCCTCCAGGTCGGGTGCGCTTCCGGCCGGGACGACATACAGATTGTCGCGAGCCGTGCGGTACACGACATCGTCGAACGACGCCTTGCCCTCGATCAGCTCGGCAAGACCTGCCGCATCGGGGTCGATGCCGTACGGGCAGTGCACCGGGTCGACCGCGACGAGCGCTGTGGGTTCACCCGTTTCACCGAATGCGACCGCCAAGCCGGCTCCCAGAACCGCGGCTTCCCGGCCCGCGGACACCGGTGTCACCAGGAGGACCTGTGGCGGCGGATCGTGAACCTCGATCTGGACCCGGAGCCGCCGGAGTTGTTCGGCCTCTTCTGGTGCCCAATCGGCGAGTCGGTGCCTGCCGGAGTCCGCGCCGCGGTCGGGTGTGGTGACCGGACCGATGGCGGGCACGCCGGTAGCGCGGGACAGGTCGTCGGGGGAATTGATCCGTCTCGACAGCGCCCGCCTCAGCGTGAGGGCGATCAATCCGGCCGCCAGGCCGCTGATCAGTCCGTACACGGCGTTTCGTGCCACATTCGGCGAGCTCGGAAGCACCGGTACCGCCGCGGGGCTGACGACGGTGACCGTCGAGCGGGGTGTGCTCTGCCCGGCCGGCGTTTCCAGCGGCTGGACGTATCCGATGAACGCGCGCGCGAGAGCGTTGGCGATGGCCGCCGCCCGTTCCCGGGACGGATCGGTGGCGGAGACATCCATGAGCACGGTGCGCGGCACGATCGCGGCGTCAACCCTGGCCGACAACTCCTGGGCGGAGGTCGGCAGGCCGAGGTCGTCGACCACGCGCTGGGTGATCTGCTGCCCGGTGATGATCTGCGCGTAGGATTCTGCACGTTGTTCGGCGAACTGCCCGCCGGTGAATGCCTCGGAGGAACTGTTACCTCCGGTCGCGGATATGAAGAGCCTCGTCGTCGCGGTGTACTGACGGGTGGTGTGGCTACTTGCCAGAACCGCCACGAGCAGCCCGGCTGATGTCGCGAGCGCGAGGATCCACCACCCGCGTCGTAGCGCGGCGGCGATGGTGCGAAAGTCCACGGCAGTCTCCTTATCGTTCGGATTGCGGTCGCTCAGCGCTGTCTTCGGTTCGGCGCGCTATCGTCGACGAACACCACACCCGCGAGTTGCCCACCGGCGGTGCCCAATTGATCGGCGGCCTCACGAAGTCGGTCGAATGCGGTCCGGCCCGCCCTTGCGGTCAACACGATCGCGTCGGTGTGCCTGGCCAACCGCGACGCGTCGCTGAAATCGATGACCGCGGGGGTGTCGACGATGATCCAGTCGTAAGCGCCGCGCAGCGTTTCCAGCATCGGCCCGGTGCCTGGATGATCGGCAGTCGCCCCTTCGTCGGCCTCGGCAACGCCGAACGGGATGACCTTCACCCCATTCCAGTTGGGCCGCGCGAGCGTCCGCACCGGCGCCGGGTGGTCGTATCCGGCCACTGCCCGGCCGACCAGGGCGACGACGGTCTCCTGATCCCGGAGCCCCAGGGAAGATTCGAGATCCGAACCACGGGAATCGAAGTCGACGAACGCCACGGTCGATCCGCGATCGGCCAGTACCCGAGCGGCAGTCAGCGCGACCCCGGTCTTGCCTGCTGCCCGTTCGGCCGAGGTCACCATGATGACCTTCGACCCGACTATCGCCAGCCGGTCGAATGTGCTTCGAAGCCGTCGTGCCGATTCCCGGTCCCCGTGACCGGATCCGCCGTCTTCGGGGCGAACCGGCCGCCGGAACCGGGCCAGCACGGGTACCCGGGCCGCCTCCGCCGCATCCTCGGGCCGCCGGATCCTTCCGTCGAGGAGTGCGACCACCACCGCGGTCAGTGCACCGGCGATCAGACCGACCAACCCCACGGCGCCCAGGATCATCCAGGTCGGAAACATTCCCACCTGCCCCTGGATCGTCGGCGGCTGCACCGGGACCAGTTCGACCCTGGAGACCAGACCACCGGAGACCGCTTCCAGCGCCCCGACGCTGCGGCGCAGCTCCTCGATATAGGCGTAGCCGACGGCTTCGGCCTGTTGCGGTGAATCGCCGACCGTGGTGAGCCGCAGCAGCACCGTGTCGAGCACCGGGGCCAGACCCACGCGGCCGATCAGCTCCTGCCGGTCGACCTCCAGCCCGATGTCGTCGATGACCCGCTGGGCGATCTGCGGGCTGGTACTGAGGGCGAGAATGGTCTGTTCCCGCTTCCTGGAGTAGTCGTCGCCGACGTAGTAACTCTGTTCGTCATCGCGCGGCGTCGACACGAAAAGTATTGATTCGGCGCTGTATTCGTGCGGTCTGATGGTGAAGTACAGGCCGGCGGCGGCAACCACCAGCAGCGGAATGGCCACCAGGATCCGCCACCACCGGCGTAACACCAGCAGGTAATCGTCGAGTGCCTGGTTCATGACGGACTCGCGATTCCACCGCTGATCAATGCGGCGGTGAGCAGATCGGCGATCCGTTTGACACCCTCGAAGTTCGGGTGGATACCGTCGTCGGACAGGTAGGGGGACACGTCCATACCGGTGAACCAGCCGAGGGCACCGGGATCGATCAGGTCGACGTTGTCGAAAGCCGGGGAGGAGCGCAAGACCGTGCCGAACTCCTCTCCGACGGTGCGGCCGGCGAAGGCGGGCGGCCGGATCACCGGTTCGTTGCCGAACCACGGTGCGATCACCACGATGTGGCTGTTCGGCCACGCCTCGATCACCTGCGTCACCGTGTAGGCGAACGTCTGCATCACATCGTTCATGTCGAACTGCAGGTCGTTGCGGCCACCGTCGAGGATGACGATGTCCGCCCGGTACAGCTCACGCAGCCGGGGCAACCGCTCGATGAAGGACGTCGACGGCCGGTCGTAGTCGTTGGCCGGGAGCCGATGCCCCGGACCGCCGCTGACGTAGCCGGTCCCGCCTTGGGCGGCGATATTGCATTCCCAGCCCAGTCTCGTCGCCGACATGCAGCCATAGCTCAGATCCGGAGTGCTGGGGCCCTCGGTGTAGGAATCACCGATGAACAGTGCGGCCGGGTGGGCCTTGCCGGGCAGGCTTGGCGGAATCGCGCCTCGGGCCGGTACGGGCTGCACTCCGGCCGGGCCCGCGGCGGGTGCCCGGACCGCGACGAATGACAGCCCGGCGACGAGACCGACGGCCAGGGCGAGCAGGATCGTGGAGAGCCGGGGTACCGTGCGGCCCCGGCGGTGGTCGCGGTTCATGGCAACACCGCCCTTCGCGGCTGGTAGACCACCTGCAGCAGCAGACGATTCAGCCGGTCCGCCAGTACCGACTGCCCTTCGTCGGTGGGTGCGACATCGCCCTGCATCATCCCGTCGGCGGCGAGCCAGTCCTTGCGGATCAGCGATACATAGGTGGTGTGGGTGAGCCGGGCGGCCTCTTCGATGTCGGCGTCGAGCGCGACGAATACGTCAGGGGCGGGTTGGACATGCCAGATCGGGCCGAACACCACGACTTTGGTGGTCGGCGCGCGCCGCGCCAGTTCGGCGAACAGGTCGACCGCGGACTGGGTGATCTGATCGTCGGGCAGTCCGGCGTCCCCGAGGCCGCCGAAGACGATCAGTACGGCCGGCTTGGACGCGAGTGCCTTGTCGATCTGCTCGGCGAAACGCCCGCTCTGCCCGGCGCCGCCCGCGTAGCTCGCGTCGCGGACCGCGACCACCGAGATACTCAGCGGTGACGTGGCCGCGATCAGCGTGGGCCACACGACGTCATTGTCCGAACCGGCGCTGTAGGAGTCGCCGATGACCGAAACCCGCACCAGGCCGGCCGGCGGCGGCAGCGGCTGGGGGGTTCGGTGCGTGACGGCCACCGTCGTGGTCGCGGTCGCCGCGACCAGCAGAAGCGACAGCACGACGGCGCCCAACCACGGCGTGCGCCCGGTGAACCGGTTCTTCATCCGAGTCTCCCCCTGGAAGCCGCTGCCGTATAGCTACTTTCGAGCCGCTGCCCGATGTAGGGCATGCCGAGGTCGGCGTGGACCGCTGCACGTCCTCGTTGCCCCATGGCCCGGGCCGCCGCGGGCTCGGCGAGGAGATCGCCGACGGCCCGCGCGATGTTGGGTGCGCCCGGCGCGGCCACCATCCCGCAGTGGTACTTCCGGACCACGGGCGCCAGCCCGCATTGGTCGGTGACCACTACCGGCAGCCCCACCGACATCGCCTCGAGAACGGCCATGGGATACGGCTCGGGCGCCACCGAGGGCAACACGTACACCGACGCCCGCCGTATGCGTGCCGGGCCGCCGCCGCCCTCGACCGGCCCCTCCCAGGTGATGTTGCCTGCGCGGGCCGCGGCCTGCCGGACCCGCCGCCCCTCCCCCTCGTCCGGCCCGACCAGCGTGTAGTCGGCCACCACCCCGCGCGCGTTCAATTCGATCGCGGCATCGACGAAGTCGGCCGGGCGTTTGCGCGGATGCAACCGGGCGAGGTAGAGCACCTCGGGCACGGCTCGGGTGTAGGTGGCCGCCGGATAGAGCGGAACCCCGTTCGGCAGCGGTGTGAGACACGCCCTCCCCCCGGCGATCTGGTCGAGGGCGTCGCGCTCATCGGTGGTCAGGTAGAAGACCTCACTGGCACGGCGCAGCAGCCTGCCGACGACGGCGCGATCCAGCACCGGCGCCAGCGGATGGGAGCCGGGAAGAATCATGCCGTGGGGCTGCAGGACGAACGGCATTCGCAACCTCGCCATGGTCGCGGCGAGTGGAAGCAGGACCAGGTCGCGGGCCAGATGGACATGCGCGACGTCGAACTGCCGGCGCGTACGCAGCAGCCAGGTCACCAGGTCCGGCGCGCAGATCCCGGCGAATCCGGTTCGCGGCACGACGCGCCGTGCCCGCCGGAGCACGACGGGTGTTCCCGCCACGGTCACCGGCGCGGCGGCGAAACCCGGCGCGGCCGCCGCCAGCACGACCGTGTGGCCGTTGGCCCGTAACGCCTCAGCTTGGTTGAGTGAGACCCGGATCGGTCCGCCGTAGGCGCCGTCCGGACTCAGCAAGGTCGCCGCATGCAGGATCCGCATGTGGTCGGCACCGGCTGTGCTGGTCATCGGAGCTCGGTCTAGTACTACAGCCGCACTTATTTCCTGGGTGATCGGCGTGTCGTTGTGTGACACTGGGATTTGCCAGGCATGTTGCTTATGTGACTGATGGGG